>DATHNK010000320.1:0-12789 GCA_035486075.1 Bacteroidia bacterium | reverse complement strand
CTCCAACCACGTCTCAAACATACACCGTAGGAATATCAAATGGAGGTTGTTTTAAAGATACCATGATAAATGTGGTAGTACTCACTATGCCAACACTTACTGTTATTGCCAGGCCCGATTCAATTTGTTCGAAAGACAGCGTGCTGCTTATAGCAAATGGTGGTAATTCCTACAAATGGAGTACTGGTCAAACTAAAGACAGTATTTGGGTAAATCCGGATAGTACAAAAACTTACAGGCTTTCTTCTTCCAATGGAATTTGTTCCGATTCTACCAGTATTTCGGTTTTCGTTAAAGCAGCGGGAAAAACAACCCTTACACATTCTACTGATACCCTTTGTCCAAAAGGTACTTTTACCATTACTGCCAATGGTGGGAACAGCTACCTGTGGAGTAATGGTTCTACCAAAAGTTCTATTGTGGTGAATCCGGATTCCACAACAACTTACACGGTTTATTCCAATGTATTATGTGCAATTGACACCCTTAAGCAAAAAGTAGTAATTATTCCTTTGCCCAAGCCTGTAATTAAAGGTACAAACTGGAAGTGTTTCGGAATAAAGGATACGCTTACCGTAACCGGGGGCGCTTCTTATTTATGGAATAATGGTATAACAAATACTACATATTATACAGGGAACATCAATGCAGATTCTATGGTTACGGTTATAGCATTTAATTCACTTGGATGTCCGGATACAACCCAATTCAATATAACATTGCGAGGAACCCCAACGGTTACCATTACTCCGCCTACCATTACTTGTGCCAATAATCCGGTAGTGCTTAATGCGAATGCCACTGGCACGGGTTCACTTTCCTATAAATGGTCGCCCGGTGGAGAAACATCGTCCAGTATAACAGTTACAGATAGCATTGCTACAACATACACCGTCTTGGTTTCAAATGGCTGTTTGAAAGCGGCCTCCGTAACGGTTACGCCAATGAATCCTCCACTTGCAGCTTGTTGTGATAAAACTATTTTAACCGGGGATGATACTATAATTGGCTCTTTTGGAAAAGGCCTTATATCCTATACATGGTCACCACCGGTTATTTGCAAAAACCCAATATGTGATACGGTAATAGTTAATCCGGGTATCACCACTACGTATACGGTTACAGGCACCGACAGCGCCGGATGCCAGGTGGAAAGAGTTGTAACAATTGTGGTTGAAACACCCTGTTTTAATTTTACAGTACCTAATGTATTCACACCTGATAACCCGGGGCCTTTGGGTTTGAATGGGTTATTCTACATTAAAACTAGCAACCTCTCTTCCTGGTCCATTTTAATTTATGATCGGTGGGGTAAGGAAATGTTTAAATCAACAAACCCTTTGCAGTATTGGGGAGGGGCTACGGAAAGCGGCGCAAAAGCGCCGGATGGGGTTTACTATTACATAATAAATGCAACTTGCCAGGGTACGAATTATAAAAGAGACGGATTCCTTCAATTAATACGATGATAGAATGACGTATCGAAAATTTAAAGGGCAATTTATTTCAATAATCAGAGTTACTTTGTCTCCAGTATCAAACAAAACCAGAATCCATTTAAAATGAAAAAGGCATACATATTTTTACTGTGTTATTTGACATTATTTTCTGTCAATGCCAATTCTCAATCGAATCCGGCTTCCGGAAAAGGAATATCACAAAGATCTACTGCAAAATGGGTGACAAAAAGCCCTTTCCAGCACGATGTATTTATTGAGAACAATGGGCAATTTTCCGATAAGGAAAAAACTGCCGTTGGTAAGTCAATCATGTATTACACGCGCAAAGGGAAACTGCATCTTTATTTTTCAAAGCATTCCATAACCTTTAGGTACGACAGTGTATATTCATTGGATAAAGACGGAGGCGAACCCGAAGAGAATTTAAAAGTGAAGCATTTGTTTGCCGAAATGAATTTTGAAAATGCAAGTGCTAACTCAACCCTGAAAGTGGAGGGCAAGGCTAAAGATTATTTTACTTACGGTAACCCTGACTCACCCGGTAAATCAGGGATTACCGCACAGGGATGGGGAAAGTTAATCTACCAAAATATTTATCCCGGAATTGATATTGAATTTTATTACCCCAAAGAAAAAGGCGGATTGGAATACAACATTATAGTGCATCCGGGTGGGGATGCATCGCTGGTAAAAATGAACTATTCTTCGAATGCGAAATTAGCCCTTGCAGGAAATGATATGAATATCTCATTTCCATTTATGCCGCTTATTGACCATTCACCAAGTGCCAGAATTCAGGATGGAAATATAGTAACAGCTTCTTTTCAATTGCATCAAAATTCAGTTTCATTTAATTTAGGTAACTACGATAAAAGCAAAACTTTAGTCATTGACCCATGGATTACCACACCCCTCTTCACAGGCTCGGAAAGGGTGTATGATATGGATTGCGATTTACATGGCAATATATATATCTATGGCGGGGAAACACCTTATTATGTTGAGAAATTGAATTCCGCGGGAAATATATTATGGACATATACTTCATCCTTCTCTTATGTGTTCTCCACAGATTTTAGTTTCTATGGCGGCATGGCTGTTGATGGCCATTCGGGCTCCACATTTATTTCGGAAGGATATGATGGGGCGGGAGGGCAGATGAGGAAAATAAATACATTGGGAACAGAAGTCGCGGCCTACCTCGGTAATTCAAACTACCAGGAATTATGGAGGCTGAAATATAACAGTTGCCAATCTCAGGGTGTAGTTATAGGCGGCGGAACAACAGGAAACTCCTTTCAAACCTGCAATTTCGATACACTACTTGTTACAATGAATCCGGTCCAGACAGTTATAGTCAGCCATATCGATCTTGCCATGACCGCGTTGGATAATACAGCTAATTGTTATATAATTTCCTCTACTAATGATTTAATAAAGGTACCCCTTGCTTCACTTTCCACTCTAACTTATAATGTTCCCAGTGGGTTTACTACGTTTACAGAATTAGGAAGTGTTTACTATGTGTATACCTATGGGCATTATTCAGGGGCGGGCGCAAATGGATTCAATGGGCTTGCAACAAATACAACAGCGCTTTTCGGGTACGATGGTTCCACTTTGCGTAAATGGAACCCTGCCACCGGAGCCCAGGTTACTTCATCTTTAATTTATCCAACTCCATTCCAGTCGGGAGGATTAGTAGTAGATGATTGTAACCATCTTTTTTGTGGAAAAATGGATAGCATTTGCGAGTTCGATACCAACTTTAACAGGGTTTCCTCGGTCGTAATGCCTGATACAATTTATTCTCTGGTATTGTCTAAAGGAGTAGTATATGCCTGTGGTCCGGGATATGTGGCAGCCTCCAGTATTTCTATCCCAAATCCGGTAAGCGCAACCTTTACGGTGCCTTCTTCCTGCTCGGCATGTGATGGTACTGCCACAGCTGCGGTTAATTGCGGCTCGGGAACATATACTTACTTGTGGAGTGACGGTCAAACCACACAAACTGCTACAGGACTTTGTGCCGGAACATATACCTTAACAGTTCAGGGTTTTTCCTGCCTGCAGGATACAGCTATTATTAATATTCCCGGGAAACTTGGATATACTGCTTCTGTAGTTGATACAAATCCTAATTGTTTATTGTCCAAAGGCAACATCACTGCATATCCCACAGGCGGGGTAGCACCATATACCTATAGCTGGAGCAATGGAGAAACAAACCAAAAGGACACAGGACTTACTGCCGGAACATATATTTGTACAATAACAGATAATACAGGATGTGCATACAATGTATCGGTTACACTTGTAAACCCTACTGCACCCCATTTAACGGTTGCTCCACGAATTGATAGTATCTGTGGCAGCGGAAGTGTGGTTATAACCGCTTCGGGAGTTAAAACATATTCATGGACACCAAATTCCGGATTGACTTGTTATAATTGTCCTTCTCCAACCGCCAGTCCAACCGCTACAACAACATATACTATTATTGGAGTTGACTCTAACGGATGTACCGCAATGGCAACTGCCACCGTAAATGTTTTTGCTATGCCTAAACCGGTGATAACAGGTAACGATTCCATTTGCGCTTCTTATCCGGATACTCTTGTAGCTACCGGCGGTAGTACCTATTTGTGGAGCAATAGCGCTACTTCTTCCAGTATTATTGTTTCACCAACAACTACTAAAACTATAACAGTAACGGCTAGTAACGGTAACTGTACACATGACACCACCTTCACCATACATGTAGTTTCCCCTGCAGCAGCTATAAGCTTCTCGAAGGATTCTGTTTGCCAGGGAGACAGCATACAACTTACAGGAAGTGGAGGAGTAAATTATAAATGGAACACAGGTAATACAACATCCAGTATTTGGGTTAAACCAAATACCACCACCACTTATACTTTGCATGCGTTCGTATCTGCATGCAACGATTCAACTACAGTTACATTACATACTATACCACTTATTACAGCCACCGTAAGTGCCTTGAATGATACCATTTGCCCGTATGGTGTCGCAACTCTTATAGTAACCCCAACCGGAGGACAGGCAACCTATAAATGGAGTACGGGAGCCACAACATCTTCCATAAATGTTTCTGACACAATTACCACTACATATACCGCAACCGTTTACGGAAAATGCGACAGTACGATAAAGTCTGTCACAGTTACGGTTATACCGCTGGCAAAACCTGTAATAACCGGTACGGCATCCAAATGCAAAGGCGTGAAAGATACATTGACAGTAAGCGGAGGAACTACTTATAAATGGGGTAATGGTTCTACAAGTAATAAGTATATTACAGGTAATATTAATGCCGATTCTACAATTAAGGTAGTTGCATATAACTCGCTTCATTGCCCGGATACAACAGAATTTAAAATTACAATAATGTCTCCGCCAAATGCCACTTTAACCTATAATGGTGGTTGTGCGAGTTCTCCTATAACCGTTCTTGCCACGGCTTCAGGCTCCGGACCGTTTACTTATTTGTGGTCTCCGGGCGGACAAACAACCGATACCATAGATGTTACAGTTGGTTCTTCAACAACCTACACAGTAACTGTTTCAAATGGTTGTAAAATCCAAAAAGTAATAACGGTTGTTCCGGAAGTACCGGTTCTGGATGCCTGTTGTAATACTACTATTAATAAAGGAAGCGACACCATAATAACAGCAAGTGGAACAGATATAAAAAACTACAATTGGGTGCCTTCGGTAGTTTGTTTAAATCCGCCATTATGTGATTCTGTAAAAGTTACTCCAACAGTTACCACCACCTACACGGTCACCGGAACAGATTACTTAGGCTGTGAAGTGGACCGGGTAATTACAATAGTTGTTGAATCGCCTTGTTTTGATTTTACAATTCCTAATGTATTTACTCCCAATAGCCCGGGGCCACTAGGTTTAAATAGTGTGTTTTATATTAAAACCAATAATCTCAGTTCTTGGTCCATTTTAATTTATGACAGGTGGGGCAAGGAAATGTTCAACTCAACTAATCCATTGGAGTATTGGACAGGCACCGCGGAAGGCGGAGGAAATGCTACTGACGGAGTTTATTATTATATAATCAATGCAACTTGCCAGGGAAATAGTTATAAGAAAGACGGTTTCCTACAACTTATAAGGTAATAAAGGATTTGGTGAAAGGAAATACCGCTTCCAGTTAAATTATGTAAATTCACATTTTAATTCAGAAGCTTTTGATTAATAATACAAGATTACTTTTCAGGTTTGGGTCAGGCACGTTACTTGTGGCGGTGCTTCTTAGTATTGTTTTTAGTAATAACTGTTCTGCGCAAACAGTAAATACAAATTCAGGAACTAATTTTTGGTTTGGATTTACAGAAACCGATGATTTAACCAGCGCGGATTATGTTGTATACATCAACACACTTAAAACTACCAACGGAACTGTATCTATTCCAGGTTATGCGTGGTCCACTAATTTTACGGCAGTTGCCGGAATAACAACCCGCATTGTAGTTCCCTCAACCGATGTTGTGGTTACATCATTTACAGGGCCGGTGAACCAGGCAGTGAATGTAGTTGCAGATAGTAATGTTTCTGTTTTTGCCGCTATTGAATACAGTGAGCGTTCCGATAATACCTGTATTCTTCCGGTTTCACTTTTAGGGAATCAATATTACATAATGGATCTTTCCTTGTGCCAGAGTTTTTCTGAATTTATGGTTGTTGCACAGGGGTGCGTGGATAGTGTAGAGATTATTCCGTCAGGAGGTATTTCGGTAGGTGGTAATCATCCTGCCGGGGTTCCGTATATAGAAGTATTGCAACCCGGGCAAGTCTTGCTCGTTCAATCCGACAGCGATTTAACGGGAAGTATGGTGCTTTCATTAAATCATAGCGAAACGGGTGTTATAGCCGGTGCAAACTGGAACTGCGTTTATTGTAACGGGACAGCTAACCCTTTTTATGAAGAAATGTTACCCGTAAATACCTGGGGTGAAAATTTTGTATTTCTGCCGACATCCCAGGCGCAGGACCAGTGCAGGGTTTTGTCTGAACAAAATGGCACAGTAGTAACTTTTTCTACAACATCCGGGCCTAACATACAAACACTTAATGCGGGCCAATATTATGATACAACGATTGCCTATTCATCGCCCGTATTTATCAGTGCTACCAACCCGATTTCAGTAGGAAGATTTTTGAGGACAGGTTCATGTAACAACTATTATATCTCGAACCCTACAGGAAAAGGAGATCCGTCGGAGGTAATTGTTGATGCGAATGAACAGATGCTCCTGGATACAATTGTTTTTTATGTGAGCCGCACACCTGATATTGATAGTACGTACATACAGATCGTTACCCGCACAGTTGATAAGAATTCTGTTTTCCTGGATAATGTAAATATCGGAGCATTTTTTAGTACCCTTGCCCCCAATCCAATTTATTCATACTGTTCACTTACTATTCTTCCGGGTTCTCATATTCTAACTACAACAGGACAGGGCTTTCTGGCCTATACGTGTGGGTTAGGATTTGAAGATGCGATGGCTGCTGCAGCGGGTGTTTATTTAAATGAAATTAACATAACCACTACAGCCACGCAACCTAGTACCTGTTCTGCCAGTGATGGTACTGCAACGGTAAATGCCACAGGAATCTCACCTTTTTTGTATTTATGGAGTAATGGACAAACTACTCAAACAGCTACCGGACTTGGTGCTGGTATTTATACCGTTACAGTAACTGACTCCGATTGTGTGCCGCACAAGGCTATCGCGACAGTAAACATAAGCGGACACACGGGCTATTCCGCTACTGTAACAGATACAAATCCGAGTTGCAAAAACTCGTCAGGGAACAGTACGGTTTATCCAAGTGGTGGAAATGCTCCTTATACATATAGCTGGAGCAATGCTGAAACAACTCAAACAGCTACCGGCCTGAGTGCCGGGAGTTATACTTGTACCGTAACTGATAATGCCGGTTGTATTTATTTTGTAACTACAAAAATTGTTGGGTATTTGCCACCCGGTATTGGAATAGCCCCTTACAATGACAGTCTATGTGGTGTTGACAGCACGCAATTTCATGTGTATGGATTGAATACCAATATTTATAATTGGGCTCCCAATGTGGCGCTGACATGCAGCGTCTGTCCCTCACCAATTGCTACTCCCAGTGTAACAACCACTTATACTATTTCGGGTGTTGATTCCAACGGATGCAGTGCTTCTGCTACAGTTACGTTAGTAGTGCTGAATTCTCCCAAGCCTGTAATTACCGGGAAAGATTCTATTTGTTTAGGATATAATGATACGTTAAGTGTTACAGGCGGAGTTACCTATCAATGGGAAAATGGGAATACCTCAACCAGCATTGTCGTTTCCCCGACAACCACCAAAACAATTACTGTTACCGCTTATAATGGATACTGTCCCTCACATGACACTTCTTTTACAATTCATATTGTTTCACCTCCAAATGCTGTGATCACTCCCCCGAAAGACTCCATTTGTTTCGGTGATAGTATTCAACTTGCAGCAAGTGGCGGTACAACATATAAATGGAGCACTGGTAAAACTTCCACTACTATCTGGGTGAAGCCCGGAATAACTACAACATATACATTACATGCTTTTGCCGGAACATGCAGCGATTCGAATACAGTCACCATAAAAGTAAAGCCTGTAACTACTGCTTCAATTAGCGTTTTAAATGATACAGTATGCCCATATGGTATATCAACTCTGGCCTTGACAAGTAGTGCAGGGCAGGTAACTTATAAATGGAGCACCGGAGCTACAACATCTTCCATAAACGTGAATGATACGGTTACCTCAACTTATTCAGCTACAGTTTATGGAGTTTGCGATAGTCTAAAGTTTTCCGAAACTATATTTGTCGTTCCGCTTTCTCTTCCGTTAATTACCGGAACAGCGTCAAAGTGCAAAGGGTTGAAGGATACTCTTACTGCAAGTGGGGCAACATCTTATTTATGGAACAATGGAAGCACTAAGGCAACTTACTACACAGGAGCAATTAATGCGGATTCCACGATATTGGTAATTGGATATAATTCACTTGGATGTCCGGACACCAACCGGTTTACAATTACCCTTCAAAGTTCTCCAATCGTAACTATAAATCCGCCCACAGTTGCTTGCTCGGGTAGCCCGGTATTGCTGAAGGCAAATGCTACAGGAACGGGTCCATTTAGTTATTTATGGTCGCAAAATGGTAAGACCACAGATACTATTACTGTAAATCCTGATTCAGCAACAACCTATACCGTAACTGTTTCAAATGGGTGCCAAGTAACAAAAACCACAACGGTTACACCTGATAACCCCGCAGTAAGCGCGTGTTGTGATAAAACAATATTTATTGGTGACGATACAACCATAATTGCAACCGGCGATTCAATCAAATCGTATACCTGGTCACCGGTTGTGGATTGTTTAAATCCTCCGTTATGTAACATGGTAAAAGTTTCCCCGACTGTTACAACTACCTACACTGTTATTGGAACTGACTATTCGGGTTGCCAGGTGGAGAGGGTTGTAACCATAGTTGTTGAAACTCCTTGTTTTGATTTTACAATTCCTAATGTATTTACTCCCAATAGTCCCGGGCCGCTTGGCTTGAATAGTATTTTTTATATCAAAACAGAGAACCTCGGTTCCTGGTCTATTTTAATTTATGATCGCTGGGGTAAGGAAATGTTTAAATCATCTAACCCTCTGGAGTATTGGACAGGCACAACTGAAAGCGGTGGAAATGCTCCTGACGGAGTTTATTATTACATAATAAATGCCACTTGCATGGGCAACAATTATAAAAAGGAAGGATTTCTGCAGCTAATAAGGTAAGCTTATTATCTCTGTTGCCTGCACATAGCGTATATTTGCAATCTGTAATTTATAAACTCTTTGCATAGTGAGAATCTGGGATATAATACATGCTACCATTGCCAATAAATGCCCGAGGTGTACTATTGGCCAGGTGTTTGAAAACAATAATCCATATAGTTTTAAGAATGGGTTAAAAATGAATAAACACTGTCCGCAATGCAACCTGAAATTTGAGCGGGAGGTGGGTTATTTTTATGGTGCCATGTATGTCTCGTATGGATTGCAAACCGGGTTAATTACGTTGTTATATATATTGAATATGTTTTGGTGGGACATGCCTCCATTAGCATTGGTTTTTCTAATACTCTCACTGGTTTTCGCGCTAATGCCGGTAACATTCCGTTGGTCAAGAATTATCTGGATTGCCAGTTTCACAAAAAAGGAAGCGATAGAGAGCAAGGGATAAGTAAGTTCATTTTCCTTACTCCTTATCCCTAATTATTATCTTTGCGGGGTAAAATAATTTTCATGCTTGAATTATCCTATATACGCCGTAGCCCGGAAGAAGTAATTTCCCGGCTTGCTACAAAAAATTTTGATGCAAAACCCATAGTTGATGAAATACTGGCAATTGATGAAAAACGCCGGGCCAATCAAACTAGTCTTGATGCCATTCTGGCACAATTAAATAAAGCATCCAGGGAAATAGGGGAGTTGTATAAACTCGGTAAGAAAGCAGAAGCTGATGAATTGAAGCTGAATACTACCAAGTGGAAAGAGGATATTAGTACGCTGGAATCTGAGGGGAAAATAATTGAGGTGGAATTGCATTCAAAGGCGGTTTTACTGCCTAACACACCTCACGCCAGTGTTCCTAAAGGAAAAACACCGGAGGACAATGAAGTTTTTTACACGGAAGGAGCCATACCGGTACTTTCTGATAAAGCGCTTCCACACTGGGAACTCACAAAAAAATATGATATAATTGACTTTGAACTTGGGGTGAAAATAACCGGTGCCGGATTTCCCGTTTATAAAGGGAAAGGCGCAAAGTTACAAAGAGCCCTGATCAATTTTTTCCTGGATAAGGCCTTCGAAGCAGGGTATACAGAAATTCAACCACCCATTTTAATTAATGAAGATAGTGGTTATGGTACAGGCCAGTTACCCGATAAAGAAGGGCAGATGTATTTTGTAAATGAGGATAAACTATATCTTATTCCAACTGCTGAAGTACCAATAACCAATATTTACCGGGATATGATTCTGGATGCATCTTCATTACCTGTGAAGAATTGCGGATATACACCCTGTTTCAGAAGGGAGGCCGGTTCTTATGGCAAAGATGTGCGTGGGCTTAACAGGCTTCACCAGTTTGATAAAGTGGAAATAGTTCAGATAAGGATGCCAGAAGAATCCTATACTGCGTTGGAAGAAATGCGGGATTATGTGGCAGGGTTATTAAGAAATTTAGGGTTGCCGTTCCGGATATTGAAATTATGCGGTGGCGACATGAGTTTTGCTTCTGCATTAACATTTGATATGGAAGTATTTTCAGCAGCACAGAAGCGCTGGCTGGAGGTTAGTTCTGTTTCAAATTTTGAAACTTTTCAAAGTAACCGCATGAAGCTACGCTATAAAAAGGATAAGGATAAACCTGTTTTGGCGCACACTTTAAATGGCAGTGCCCTGGCTTTGCCAAGGATTGTAGCATCACTCCTTGAAAACAACCAGGATGAAAAAGGCATTCGTATTCCGGAGGTGCTTATACCTTATACAAAGTTTGAATATATCAGCTAAGTAAAAAATTTATAGTTTTGTATCAACAAAAAACAACCCAATAATTATGAAAAAAATAATGTTTGTAGCCGGATTGGCTGCTATGGCATTTGGAGTAACGGCATTTGTGACCCCAAAAGTTTCTACGGATAATAGTTTTGAAGGTGTGGTAACATACTCTATGACTGTAGACAATCCGCAAATGGCATCTATGATGCAAGGCAGCTCAATAAAGGTTTATATTAAAGGAGACCAGACCAAAACCTATTCAGATATGGGTATGTCAAAAACAACGGTTATCACCAATAAGAAAACACCGGGTGACCCTGTTATATTGGTGGAAGTTATGGGAAACAAGTATCAATTGAAGAATGATAAAAAGAAGGACGAAAAGACCCCTGAGATAAAGTATACCGATGAAACTAAAACCGTTGCTGGATATGCATGCAAAAAAGCGGAAGTTACTGTTACCGGAATGGACGGACAAACGTATGTTTCGAATGTATATTACACTACAGACTTGCCTCCTTATGCCGGAGGCTATGGTCAGTTTAAGGGATTAAATGGATTTCCATTAGAGTATAATATGACCCAGCGCGGAATGAATTTATCGTTATCTGCTACCAAGGTTGAAAAACAATCTGTTTCCGATGATACTTTTAAAGTTCCTTCCGGATATAAATTAATGACACAGGAAGAAATGCAGGCAGACATCCAGAAGAACATGGGCGGCGGCGGCAACTAGTCGAAACAAGACGTACAATAATAAAAAAACCTGGCAGTATATGTCAGGTTTTTTTATTGAGTAAATTTAATTTATCAGGTTTTTTTCTGAGCCTTATTTTTCTCTTCAAACTGTTTTATAATTTCATCGTAGCTCTTACCAAGTATGGAAATAGCCGCACGAGCTTGTGATGCAAGACTATCGTGCGGGAATTTGTCAATAACCGCCTGGTACATGGCACGGGCCTTTGCGGTATCTTTCAATTTGTCGTCATAAATAAACCCACGGATAAAATAACAATCTGCTACTCTTTTAAAGGAAGGATATTTTAAGGCAACAGTATCATATAATTTTATCGCCCTTTGGTACTGGTTCAGGCTCATGGAAATGTTGGCGGCATCAAAATAACAACCGGGGGTCATGGTATCATTCGGAAAGCTATTGGCAAATTTTAAATAGGATGTTATGGCTGAGTTATAAGTATATGCATCCGGGGTAACGGTGGTTTTTAGCTTAGCCTCATTATTTTTTATAGAGTTTAAACAGGATTGCCTCAAGGTGTCTGAGTTTCCGGCGGTACCTTTATTTCCGCCACCACAACCGGCAAATAATAAAGCAAAGGAGCCAGCAGCAAGAGCACTAAAATAGACTGTCTTCAGGGTTGAATTTTTTTTCATACTTTATTTTTTAATTGGAAATTTCATTTTATACTTAACATCAACAATTCCCTTTGAGATATCAGATAGTTTGCGTTTGAGCAATCGTTTGCGCAAAGGATTTATCCGGTCAGTAAACAAAATACCGTCAATATGATCGTATTCATGTTGAATTATTCTGGCCCTTATTCCGGTATATGTTTCTTCATGCTGCACAAAGTTTTCATCCATGTAGCGTATTCTTAAATCAGGTTTTCTTTCCACATCTTCCCTAATGGTAGGAATACTCAGGCATCCTTCATTAAACTTCCATTTTT
>DATHNK010000319.1:0-6183 GCA_035486075.1 Bacteroidia bacterium | reverse complement strand
GCCGTAGTTTGTATAGCCTGTCCATTCGTAAATGAAGCCGCAGCACCTACTGCAGTATTATCACTGGCGGTAGTATTAAACAATGCTTCAAACCCTTCGGCCACATTGGCATTACCATTCACGTTGGAAAGCAAGGTATTTACCCCTACGGCATTGTTAGAGTCTCCCTTGGAATCACTGTACGCAGCTTCAAACCCGAAAGCAGTGTTCATACTGGTAACATTATTCAATAATGCAGAAGCGCCAACGGCGGTATTAAAATTACCTGATTGATTATTGATCATTGCATTTGCCCCCACTACGGTATTCCATATCCCGCTAGTATTGGAATACATCGCTTTCCATCCCTCAGCCGTATTGTAGTTGCCTGCATTATTCGAATACAGGGAAGTATATCCGCCAGCCGTATTAAAGCTGCCCGTTTTACCCGTATACATGGTTTCATAACCTATGCCTGTATTTTGTATACCCGTAAGCACGGTGGATGCTGTTGGCCCTAATGCAAAAGTTCCGAAGCCGGTATTACCAGTGCCTGCCGGGGTTGGTACCCATCTGCCTGGGTTAGCGCCTCCGCCATCCCTCGGCACCCCTCCGTATGTGGTATTTGTATTTTGCCCGAAACCCTGCACCGCTATCACCGATAAGCAAGCCGCGCTAATTAAATGAGTTAGTTTTTTCATATGTTTTTGTTTTTTTTGTGTTATTAATTTTAACACATCAATGTTACTGTTAAACCTTCCGGAATTTTTCGAAGTTGCATCAAGTTGCAGTTTTCCTGCATCAAGTTGCACTTTTCGGTAGGTAAGTTACCAAATTATAAATATATTAATCAAGTATTAATACACTATAAACTCTCTTTTTCTCTTTTATAATGAAAAAAATCGAGAAATGTTTTCTTGTAGGTCCTGTTCAGGGTAACAAACAACGGTTTTCCATTATCCGACAGGCCATTCAAAAATATGTTATCCTCTTCCAGGTAATTTACGGCATCCGGAGAAACCAGGTCCTGCTTATTTACCTGCAACAAAAATCCGGTGATATGTATAAGCTCTTCTAAAGCGCAGCCCCGTATGTTATGCTGCACATTGCCCCGCAGGTAAAGCAGTTTATCGGCATGTCCGCCTTTAACGGCCCTTACCAGCATAATATCGGGCAATAAGATCTTGATCTTTTTACGCCCCCCGGCCAGGTTGAAAAGATAATAGTCTTTCAGGTGGTTGTTGGTAGCTGTGCCTTGTTCCGAACCCGGCACAGGGATACCATCATTCAGCGAGATTATATGCAGTGCTTCCTTCATACATCCTGTTTTTATCTTCTTTTCAGGAAGAAGATCTTATGTAGTCCTCTTTAACTCATACAAAGTTTGCAAAATAAAATTGACATAAGCAAATAATTTCTATTACTTTTTTATTACCAACGTGCATAACATTTGCTATTCATTTAATTACGATTTTTTTAGTGTTGCAGTGGTAAAATAAGCTCTTTTTATATAATAATCTGTTTATCTGTTACTAATACAAATTACACTACTTTTATAGTTATGTAAATCTTCTTTCCGGATTTTCCGGTATACTGGCAAGAATTTGCAGTATCGTTTAAAAGCGCGAAAAAATACCTTATTTACTGCTTTGCATGTTCAGGTAGCCTGCAAATTTTCTAACGGCAATTCCGCGATGGCTGAGCGTGTTCTTTTGTTCCAGGCTCATTTCAGCAAAAGTGATATTGTAGCCATCGGGCATAAACACAGGGTCGTAGCCGAAGCCGCTGGTTCCATGCTTCTCTTTTGTAATAATACCTTTCACAATTCCTTCAAAAAAAAGCGGTTCTCCCAAGCCTACAAGTGCAATAACGGTTTTGAAAATAGCGGCACGGTTTACTTCTCCTTCCAATTCTGCCAATACTTTATTGATATTATCGGCTGCGCTTTTATTTTCTCCGGCATAGCGTGCGGAATATACGCCCGGCCTGCCGTCCAGCGCTTCTATTTCCAGCCCGGTATCATCGGCGAAGCATCCTGCAACGCCTAATGCGGGGAGAAGAGAACTAAACTTATCAAATATAAATTGGGCTTTTTGCAGTGCATTTCCACGCAAGGTGTCGCTGGTTTCCGGAATTTCATCCTGGTAGCCCAGGTCGCCGAGGCAAAGTAATTCAATTGAATCTGGCAATAAAGGCTTTATCTCCTCCATTTTATGCCGGTTCTGCGATGCAAACAGTAAACGCATAAATGCCAATTAGGAATTAAGAATTAGGAATTTAAAAACAAAACGTGAGCATATAGCCTTCATTCCCAAATTCCTAATTTTTAATTCGTACTTGATTAGGCAAAGTCTTCTTCCTGCTGTTCTGCGCTTTCGTCCTCTTCATCTACCATTTCCTCGTCGGGTTCGGCAGCATCTTCTACGGCTTCCTCATCGGGAATTTCAAGGGCCACATCCTTAACTATCATTCGGGGGAGGACTTCCTCTTCTTCAGCCACATCAAAGTCGTGCTGTGTTTCCGGATGAACATAGGTATCTTCCGAATCATCCACCACTTCAGCTTCTTCCTCTTCTTCAGCAGGCGGAATTTCAGCCGGTGAAGTAACTTTATATTGTGCCGGGGCGGCAGCTATAGTCTTGTTTACTCGCGGATATGTCACCGACGCTTCGGGTATAATTTTCATAAGCTCCACAAGCAGAACCCAATTGGAGCCATCCGGGTCAAATTCATAAATAAATTTCTGGTGCGGGTCTTCCATATAGGCCGACAGCTTGGTTTCATGCATCCAAGTGCCTTTGAGTCCGTTGCTATGGCTTTTGTGCAGTAAAATTATTTCCTTGCCCCTTCGCCAGTTATCGTTACTTACATAAAAAGACGTTGGGTGTGCTCCATCAAAACCAATAGAGGCTTGAATGATCTTATGAAAATCCTCAAATGTCTGAGTCGACCTTATCTCTATTTCGCGTATTATAGATTCATCATCCTCAAAATACACCTTAAACCTGTATACAGCCATATTTTTTATCTTGTTATTGCAAAACTATGAAAAAAACTTGTTATCTGCCGTTATCTTACGTGCAGATTTTTTTTGTGTTACCGTTTTATATACCATAAATAATCTTTCTATAAAGGTATGCAAAATAATACTGTAATTTTAAAACCTTACAAACCGGGCCATTCAACAATTGAATAAAGAAAAAAAAATAGTTTTACTAAGCTTCTGGCCGTTTACAATTCAGGTTGTTGCCTCCGGTTTGCTTGCACTTAGCGGCATATTGGGAGGCAATATTTTCGTCGCGCTTTTCTTTATTGTTACTACGCTCTTCCTGAGTTATCCCCTGTATGATCCGCGTGTAAAAATTTCCTGGACAGGTTCCAAAAAACAATGGGATTATATTAAGCATGACATTGAACATAACATTAAAATGTTAGGCGAATTAAAGGAAGAACCGGGCATTTTTTCCTATACTGCCACTGGTTTTTTAATTACAGTGGAGGGCAAGGAAGAATTGCACAACTGGAATGATATTATAAGTATGATAGCGTATAAAAGAGATGATTTTACAACAGACTGTGTTTGTCTGGATGTGCTTTGCGAAAACAACAGGAATATTAAAATTAACGAAGACACGAAAGGCTGGTATATGTTCACACGAAAAACGCTGGAGCAATTTCCACAAATAAATAAATTGTGGACCCTGGAAATAACTACACCAGCATTCAAAACTAATTTAACTTTGTTGTATGACCGGGAGGGCAGAACACTGGAAGAAATTATGAAAATAAATTATCCTGAAAATGCAAAAGATATATCCACAACCTGACAGAGATTGCTTCGTTCCCCGCAATGACGAATTATCGCTCTGCCCGTCATTGCTTGGCTTTGCGAAGCCCGTCCGAACGATTCATCCGGGCGGGCAATCCCTTTAATACACTTTTATAAATTCTAATAACTACATGACACCCGAAGAATTCATAGCAAAACAATCCCCTGACAGGCAGCCGCTACTAAGATCCATCCATGAAATTATTTTAAAGACCAATAAAAAAGCAGTTGCGGAAGTAGCCCCAATGATGCGGCAAGAAATGATACAATACAAAGTGAACAACTATTTTGTGTATGCCCTTGCCAGCCCCAAAACCCACATGAGCATCCACGCTATGCCTATGTATTGCACCAAATCCATTCATGAAAAATTTTCGAAGCTTCTCAAAAAGGCCAAATTCCAGAAAGGGTGTATCAATTTTAAAGATGCAACAGAAATGCCGCTTGATATTGCCGAAGACTTTATGACCGAATGCGCCAAAATTGACTGGGTGTCGGTTATGAAAAAATACAAGAAGTAAGCCGGAATCTATCGTCATTGCGAACGAAGTGAAGCAATCTCTTAACTATTGGAAACAAATTAAGTAAAATTGCTTCACTTCGTTCGCAATGACGAACAACAAGCTGCAAATCCTAATCAGAAATAGGTGGAATTTTTAATTGCCAGTCGGGCCCCGACCTTCACTCCGTTCAGAATGACAATCTCACCGTGTTGCCATTGCGGGAATATCAAAATCAGTTCTTCTGATACAATACTTATCATAATAAATACTCTTCCGGATGGGAATTATTCCCAGGAACCTCCGGGTCACTTGCCTGCTACCTTTTGTTAGCAAGTCATTCAAGGGTTTGTATTGCATGGTTAGCGTATCGCCGTTTTTATCCAGCACTTTAGCCGAAACATAGGGCTCCGCCTGGTAGGTGCCAACCCATCCATACGCCTTCTTGCCGCCCGGTGCTATTTTTGCCTCCAGCATAGAACAGGGGCAATCGTTGGAAATGCTTAACTTAACAAGCGTAAGCCCGTCTTTGGCGAAAAACTTCCGTTTATCAGTCCAGGCAAAATACCGGGGACAATCTAAATTTATTTTACCCGGACATGTAACCTTAAACTCATAGAACAGCACTTTGTTCACCTTCACCACCCGTACTTTCGCCCTTGTACGAGTCCAGTATCCATTGCGGTAATTGTAAACGTATTGCTGCATCTTTTTGGGCTGCTTGATGCAGGTATCTACCGGAACCCTTATGGTTATAGGCTTTTTAAGGCATGAATCATTTTTAAATCTAATGTCGAACATACCCCCGCTCATCAAGGGTGTGCCATCATCGCCCATCGTGTTCAGTCCTGACTTACGTACCGCATCGCCATTAAGCACCTCCGTAATATGGAACTCCCCTCCCATTCTTTCATAATCGCAAATGCTCATGGTAACCTTTGAACCTGCTGTAAGCATAATGGTGGTATCGTGCGAACAGGGCCCGGCGCTCCCGGCCAGATTATCCGAACTGTTGTCGTGCTTTTTAATAATTGTATAGGTAACTGCAATATCCACTCTCCGGTTCTTCAATTTCCCATAAGAGTCATCGTTTGGAGCGATAGGCTTGGCTTCCCCGTAATAATTTTTATTTACCATTGCGGCATCAACACCCCTGCTGGTAAGATAGCTTATAACTGCATCGGCACGCTTTTCCGACAATTCCATGTTATAGGCGTTATCCCCTTCATTGTCTGTGTGCCCGTTCACAGTAACACCTTTCAGTTGCACACTCATGGTGGAGTCTTCCTGCGGTATGGAATCAAACAAATAGCGGATAACCTTTTTATGCTCTTTGGTAAGAACATATTTGCCGGTTTCGAAATGTATCTGGATTGTTTTGGTAACTGTCTGCGCCTGGCTGGTTACAGCACATGCAACTAAAGCTACAACAGCATGGATGATTTTAAGCTTTCTCATGGCTCCCGGATTTATTTAATGTTAACACTAAAAAAAACAGGTAGCTTTACACTTACATTTTCTAAAAAATTAAATACTTAAAATTGGAATTATTCAAAATTGTGTTTCCACATTCTTTTAACTGATACGTAAGAAAATTGAAAAGGTTTGGATAAAAGTGAAAAATGATAAACTAAAAATGAAAAATTTGAAAAATGCACTATAAGCTGATTACAAAAAATCCATTTATTCAGTTAGTAAGATTCCTCACTTCGTTCGGAATAATATCCTCTGTTATTTTGAAATGGTCAGTTGCGGCGCGGGCAAAGCCCGCGCCGCAACTGACCCGTACCGCCTTCAGCGCTGTCATTCCGAACAAAACAAAGTGGCGTGAGGAATCCGGTTCTATGCGCTATAAATGCATTAAAAATATTTTTT
>DATHNK010000318.1:0-2529 GCA_035486075.1 Bacteroidia bacterium | reverse complement strand
TAAAGACTCTGCATATATTAAGCCTTTATTAAGAAACAAGCAGCCAATATTACGTTTACATTATTTCGCTTATATCCTAGAGTATATACCTGTTAGCTGTGCACCTGTTATTTTAAATTCGCCGCACTTTTAAATAATTCCACATGAAAAAATTGCTTTTACTCGTTTCGCTTTTCACCTTTACTTTTTCAGTATTAACTCCCTGCTCAGCACAAACCAAAACAAGGACCAAAACACAACCCGCGCAAACTACCACAACCAGTGCTGCCTCGGCCAAGGAAACTCCTTACACAGGCCCTAAAGGCTGCCCTGCTGCTATGAGTGCCGAAGAATTTGCAGGAGTAAAGAAAGAAATAGGCGATGAAAGTGATGTTGACAATGTTATTGTTATTGCAAAAAAAGCGGCAACAGCCCATTGTTATTCTGTAGAACAGATTAAAGATATATTAAAACTTTTAAAAAATGATGATAACAGGTTTGAGTTCTTCAAGGCTGTTTATACACATATTTATGACCAGAACAGATATTCTCAGTTGGGCGATTCCTTCCTGAATGCCGCTTACAAGGATAAAATCCGGACATACGTTAACTCCCTCGAGTAAAACTCTTTTTGTGTTTAGTCAAACAAGTAGGTACCCCCTTGCTTAATAGTAAGGGGGAACTTGTTCTATTAATGTTTCAATTTTTATTATAAATTTGTCGTTAAAAATAAAACATAAAATGAAGCATTTACTTTACCCTGCATTTTTGTTGTTAGCCATCCCCTGTTTTGCCCAGGATCAAACTACAACCACTACCCAACAAACCACCACCATGCCCGGTAGCGCTACCATTCAGATGAACGTTGGCGGAATGGGCGTTACTACCCAGCAAACCACAATTACTACAACTACCACTACTACCAACTCTGGTGGTTCTGCAACCCAGGCTGCTCCCCAACAAACCCAGCAACAATATGTGCCTGGATATAACGGGCCTGTTGGTTGCCCAACCCCTATGTCGCACGATGATTATGAAAGCGCTAAGAGCAGCATCAGCCAGAAAGATTTTGAAAATACTAAGCTTGATATGGCTAAGCAAATTGCAGGTTCCAACTGCCTGCTGGCTGAACAGGTAAAAGGCATTATGAAGCTTTTCACTTTTGAAAACTCCAAACTTGATTTTGCCAAATACGCTTACACCCATACTTATGACAAAGGCAATTACTTTAAAGTGAACGATGCTTTTGAATTTGATTCATCTTCGCAGGAATTGAACAGCTACGTAAGCAGCCACTGATAAAGTGAAGAGCTGAGAATAAAAGGCTTTTACGGAATAATATCTGTAAAAGCCTTTTTGTATTTATCTAGCATCGATTCTTTAGGTCGTTTTATCAGACTTCAATTATTCCCTTACCTTTGAATTCCAATTTCACACCTATGAAAAAACTACTTTTCTTTTTATTTTTCACTTTTAATTTTTCATTTTTCATTCTGAAAGCGCAGAATGCACCTTTCACACATCCTCCCGGAAAATATATAAATGTAAATGGCGCCAACCTTTGGGTGGAAACAGTGGGCAAGGGCGACCCGCTATTTCTTATTTCCGGAGGGCCGGGCGGCACCCATGTCGGCCTGCATAGCTTCAATCCTTTGCAGGATTCCTGCACATTGGTTTATATTGACAACTTCGGAAGAGGCAAGTCTGACACCGCAAAAAATATAAAAGAATATACCATCAGTCGCGATGTAGAGGATATTGAAGGCATCCGCAAAGCGTTGGGGTATGACAAAATAAATGTATTGGGGCATTCATATGGCAGCGTGGTGGCTCAATTATATGCCATAAAATATGGTGTCCATGTGAAGCACCTCATTATTGCCGATGGTTTTTTCAGCGGGAAAATGTGGCAGGAAAACGATGATAATTCCAACCATGAAATTATGGAGAACTATCCTGAGGTATGGGATTCACTTATGCATATGCGCAAACGCGGACTTATCTCCAGCGATAAAGAATTTTACAATGAATATAACACTGTACCTTATGGATTTTTGTACGCCTACAATCCTACTAACTTTACCCATAGCCTGGACCCTTCCTACCCCAACCGCTTTAATACGAGACTCTATTACCAACTCGTTGGGCCCGATGGTGACTTTGTAGTTGGAAACGACATTGCCAAATTCGACGTTACCAAAGATTTGAAAAACCTGAAAATGCCTGTTCTGGTGGTTGCCGGACGGTATGACAGAGTCTCAGTTCCCAAATGGGCGGTAATGTACAAGCAATATTGCCCGCAGGCGCAGTTCTATATGTTTGAACACTCAGGGCACAATCCTATGGTGGAAGAACCTGAAAAGGAGTTTCCGATAATACGGGCGTTCTTGAATAAGTAACTCTATGCTTTTGTCATCCTATGTTTGTATTTTCAAAGATGACATTTGTATATTGCATACAAGAAGAAGTATGGGAAAAGAGCAAGATTACCGTTTGTCATTGGTCCGCGAGACCGTTCGGCATGCTAATCCCTTTTCCCTTTACTGCAAA
>DATHNK010000317.1:0-6105 GCA_035486075.1 Bacteroidia bacterium | reverse complement strand
TCTTTACATTGCCCCCGCTACCGCAGGAAATATAGAAAGCACACATTGATATTAGTGATACTTTAACCAGGGTTCGGTCTGAAACTTTTTTTACTTTCTTTTTCATACGCTTAAAATGTTATTATTAAGTAATTTATGTAATGGAGTCTTGCAATCATTATACTACGGTTATTAACTTTCAAAATAAAATAAATTTTATTCATTCTTAATAAAATTCTATTAATATTACGTGGCGAATGTAGCTTAATAATTCATTCTTTCTACCATAATATGATAAATTATGATTTTAATGTCCGATAATCAGATAATAGTGTCCTAAAATGGATTATATATGTTGTTTTACATAAAAAAAACATCCCCTCCGGACTATTCTTTCAAGATTTTTTTATCTTTGAATAAAACAAATTACGTTATTCCAATGCACGTTTCCTCCGAAAACCCAAACCCCTCCGAAGAAATCCTTAAGTGGATAAAACGTATATTTTATGTTTCACTTACAACGCTTATAGTGATTACACTGGCAGTTGTTATTGCCTTTTGCGAGAATAAAATATAGCTATGGAAACCCTGCAACCAATTTCCCGCAGGCGGAAAATATTCAGAAATAGTGTACTTGCATTTTGCATATTTAATCTGGCATTTGCATGCATTCCTGATATAGGGTGTTGGGCTATTGTATCCGGCATTCCCTTAATTCTGTTAAGCATTGTAATTCTAATTAAAGCACTATGTAGCAAAGCATCGAAACGAATTGCAATAGCTAGCTTAATTGTCTCACTTACCTCTATTGGTACTGGTTATTGGACATTCACCCAAATTAAATTTAAATTCATCATTCAACCTGGCTGGGATACCTTAATCATCAAGCATTAAACCGTAGAAATTCTATTATACTTTTTCCTTTGAGCCCGAAAGTGCCTTATCAAAAATAATGTAAACTACTACCAAAATAGCAGCAGAGGCGGTAATTGCAAAGGTGTAAAATGATCCGAACTTATACCATATAAAACCCGCCAGCGAACTGGCTATCAGGGTAGCAATGCTTTGCAGTCCCGAGAACATACCAATGGCGGTGGCTGTATCTTTCCGGTCACTTATCTTAGTGATCCATGCCTTGGAAATACCATCGTTGCAGGAATAAAACAAGCCATAGCAGAAAAGTAAAAAGGCATATATGTAAACATTGTTATTGATAGCCATTCCGAAATAGACCAAAGCAAAGATCAGCAACCCGATAATGAATATTTTTTTTAATCCTATTTTATCGGCGATAATCCCTGCCGGAAATGATGTTACCGCATAAACAAGGTTATAGAAAACGTATATTCCTATAAGTATTAAATCACTCATACCCGATTCTTTCATTTTCAAAATCAGGAACACATCGGAACTATTGAACAGCGTAAAAAACACAAGTCCTATTACTAAGGACCTATAGGCTGAAGTGCTTCGTTTCCAATAATCGAACTTTGGGAATAAACGTATGGGTGTTTTAGATTTATTTTCCTTTTCAACCTTTTTATCTTTAATTAAAAAAGTAAGCGCTACGGCTACAATCCCCGGAAAAATAGAGAAAATAAAAAGAGTAATATAATTCCCCGGATGGTAGTAAAGAAAAACCAATGCTATGGAAGGCCCGATGGCTGCACCGACAGTATCCATGGCACGATGAAATCCGAATACCTTACCCCTGTCAGCGTGTGCCGACTCATCGGCCAGAATGGCATCACGTGCGCCTGTGCGCAATCCCTTGCCAAGTTTATCAAAAGCGCGGCCCATTAAAACCCAGAATGGATTTGCAATAAAAACCACTATTGGTTTGGCAACTGCGCTTAACCCATATCCCCACCTAACAAATGGAGCGCGTTTACCCGAATGGTCAGAAATTTTTCCGAAATAACCTTTGCTGAGTCCGGCAATGGCTTCGGCAAATCCTTCGAGTATGCCGATAATTAATACGGAAAAACCAATAGATTTAAGATAAAGCGGCATAATAGGAATAAGCATTTCACTAGCCACATCGTTGAACAGGCTTATAAGTGAAAGGATCCATATGGCGCGGGTAATGGCCTTCATAAAGCTAAAAGCAAAAAATGAAAAGTGAAGAATTTAGAAATATTCCTATATTTTTCACTTGTAATTTTTAGTTTTTCACTTGCAATCTATTACCGTGTTCCACTTGTATTTATCAGGTGCTTTTCCGGTGCGGATATCCGTTAACAGATTTTTTATTCTTGTCATTACACCGTTCTCTCCGGGGACAGGAACACTATAATCTTTACCTTTAATATCAATACTTTGTATGTAAGTTGCGACAGCCGCAGTACCTGTACCAAATGCTTCCTGCAAAATATTTTTCTCTAAAGCATTTTCCAGTTCCAGTGCGCTTATGGTACGTTGCTGGGTGTGCACTCCCAGCTCATGGGCGAGGGTAAGAAATGAATCGCGGGTAACGCCATCCAATATAGAATCGGATAACGGAGGGGTTACCAACACTCCATCAATAACAAACATTACATTCATAGTTCCCGATTCCTCAATATTAAGTTCCGGTGAACCATCGGTCCATAATACCTGGTCGAAGCCCTGCATCTTAGCTAAGTGAGCGGGATAAAATGAAGCTCCGTAATTACCTGCGCATTTGGCAGAACCAGTCCCGCCTCTTGCGGCACGTACATAGTGGTCTTCCACTTTCACACGTAAAGGTTTATCATAATAAGGCCCAACCGGACCCGTGAAAATAATGTACTTATATTCAGCTGAAATTTTAACTCCAAAACGTTCTTCAGATGCAAAGGCGAACGGCCGTATATAAAGAGCAGAACCCTCTCCATTGGGCACCCAGGCAGCATCTAATTGAACAAGGTTTACAAGCCCTTCTTCAAACAGGCGGTAAGACATAACCGGCATGCACATTCTTTCCAGTGACTTGATAAATCTTTCATAATGCTTTTCAATACGGAATAAAGACACATTACCATCTTTCCTCCTGAAAGCCTTCATTCCTTCAAATACCATTTGCCCGTAATGCAGGGCTAATATTGTTGGTGTAAAGGATATTTCCCCGAAAGGTTCAATTGCCAGGCTGTTCCATTCCCCGTCTCTGTAATCAGAAACAACCATGTGGTCGGAAATGACCTTTCCGAATTCCAGGTCATTAAAATCTACTTCAGATATGCGGCTTTTAGTAATTTTTTTAATTTTTATAGCGTCTGCGGTTATCATAATCTATTGCTGGTTAAGTACAAGTATTTTAATTTTTCAAACATAAGCATAATTCTTGTGAATAGTCTATTTATTACCCGGAAAATGATTCGTGAACCGTGTTACATTTCATATCCCCGTTTTTTCTTATCTTTACGGCATTACTAACTAATTTTCCATAAAATGATTTTAATATCTTTCTCTATTGCCTTGATTGCAATTGTTTTTGGTGCGAAGCTGCTCGCCCAATCTCAAAAAGAAAATTTAGGGGCACTTTACAAATACCTTTCGTGGTTTATTCTTGCTATGGGATTTTGCGTATTGCTATGTGACGGGGCACGTGGTCTTTTACGTTGTGCCAATATGGGACGCGGTGGAATGATGCGTCAAGAAATGATGATGGATAAAAGGATGGGCGGAGGCCCGATGGGATGCCATATGATGATGCATTGCAACGATGGCAATATGAGTTGCGGAAATGACCCTTGCTGCAAAATGATGATGAACCAATGCAACGGCAATTCCAATTGCTGTTCTGACGGAATGATGAATTGTAACGATGGCGGTGCAAACTCTTCCTGCAAAGGCGGTATGCCAGCCAGTTGCCCGATGATGGGCAGAGGAATGCAATGCAAAGCCGACAGCGGAAAAGACAAGAAATAATACTTTGTCATCCTCTCTAAGGACAGGATGACAGTTTCACTAGATTAATATTATAAACCCGCAACTAAGTTGCGGGTTTATTTTTTTCCCATCTTTGTAGAATACCCTAACAGCACAAAACTTGAAGAAGTCCATCCGGATATTTTTTTCTTTTCTTTTCTCCCTGCATACTTTCTTTTCCATCGCTTCGGGAACCGCTATGCCAGTCTTAGATGCAAGGCCGAAAACTTTACTTATCACATCAGTGTTCCATGATAAAACAGATATTTCGTCTTACCTGGAGACTTATATTGATTCCACTAATAAACTTACATTAAAGGACATTTTAAACCCTGCCCACCAATTAATATTCACCACTAATACCGACCGTTATGTAACTCAAATGGCAAATAAGGTTATCTGGGCAAAGATCTTTGTTAAAAACGAATCGTCGCAAAATGCAGAATGGAAATTAATTCCCCACCACTCCACAGCGCTTGCTTACTTTATATATCCTTCCGGTGATACCGTATCACAAATAACAGGCATTGATGTCCCCATGGATGACCGCACGGAAAGTGCACTTTCCCCGGTCCTAAGTTTCTCACTCCGCAAAGGAGAATCGGTTGCAATTTACTTTAAAGTTACTACCGGAACAAAGCAAAAAAATACCGGAAAAGTCTTACTGGATCTTAGCCCCGGAGAGGTTTTTGAACAAACGGAGAAAATAGATTTTTCTTTCCAGGGGATGTTTGGTTCTGTAATGCTTTTCACCAGCATATTCGCTGTATTACTATGGCTTTTCCTGCGCGACAAGAGTATGTTATACCTTGCTTGCATCAGCTTTTTCGCTTTGCTTTATACCTGGGAGGTGAGCGGAATGAGCAGGATGGTTTTATTCAGGAACAGTTCCGTTTATTTTCTGGCTTTTATGTCAGTAATAAACCAGGCCGGCGGTTTTCTGAGTGGCTATTTCTTTTACAACAGCATGCTTCCCTTGCGTGAAGAAGCTCCGCGCTTACGAAGAATTTTTGCCACGCTCACATATCTGCAATGCCTGATGGCACTGTTCCGGTTTATTACACAAAATAATTTATTACCCCTGGACCTGTTGCACTTTGCCGGCATCCTTTGGTTCGTATGCATGGTAACAGTGGTAGTTTATTTTCTCATTAAGAAAAACCGCCAAGCCAAATTTCTTGTTATAGCAACAGTTCTACTGGCAGCATGTGCCACCCTTTACGGGCTGGCGTTGGAACACATTGTACCTGCTATATTCCAGCGTTCTTTCCAGGTTGGCATGGTGGTTTATGTTATTCTGCTGGGTGTAGGCGCTGTAGATAAAGTAAGACAAATACGTTTGGAAAAAGAACGGCTTGTGCGTGAACAAAACATTATGCTGGAAAATAAAGTGGAAGAGCGTACCCGCGAACTGAACAGCGAGAAGGAAAAATCGGATGAGTTGCTGCTCAATATCTTACCTTCGGAAACTGCCCATGAATTGAAGAAGCATGGAAAATCAAAAGCAAGGAGTTTTGAAAAAGTAACTGTTTTATTTACCGATTTTAAAAACTTCACCAAAGTGAGTGAAACCCTTAGTGCAGAGGAATTGGTAGAAATGATCCATCATATTTATAGTGAATTCGACAACATTATACATAAACATGGTGTTGAGAAAATTAAAACCATTGGTGATAGTTATATGGCGGCCGGAGGACTACCTGTAATTAATGAAACTAACCCGCAGGATGTTGTAAATGCGGCTATTGAAATTCTCCATTTCATTGAACAGGAAAAGCAAGTAAGGATTGCCGCAAACATGCCATTTCTGGAAATACGGATAGGAATAAATACAGGCCCTTTGGTAGCAGGAATTGTAGGCAAAAAGAAATTTGCGTATGATATATGGGGCGACACCGTTAACATTGCATCCCGCATGGAATCGAGCGGGGAACCGGGTAAAATAAATATATCAGGTTCTACCTATGAATTTATTAAAGACCAGTTTGAATGTACATACCGGGGTAAAATTCATGCTAAAAACAAAGGTGAAATTGATATGTATTTTGTAGAGGGGAGGAAATAAACTATATGTATCGTTTATGCATCCAGCTGCTATTGTCATCCTATGTTTGTATTTTCAAAGATGACATTTGTATATTGCATACAAGAAGAAGTATGGGAAAAGAGCAAGATTACCGTTTGTCATTGGTCCGCGAGACCGTTCGGCATGCTAATCCCTTTTCCCTTTACTGCAAA
>DATHNK010000316.1:0-9988 GCA_035486075.1 Bacteroidia bacterium | reverse complement strand
ATTCAACTTGCCATCCGTGAGAAGAAGATTACCATGGGCCATGCCCGGGCGCTTATAAATATTGATAATCCAATCAATCAACTCAGCGTATTCGATAAAATTCTGGATGAAGCCCTGAGCGTAAGGGATACAGAAGAAAAGGCAAGAAGCGCAAAAAGTAAATCGCCCGGAAAATCAAATGGAGTAGAGAAGGGAGCTAATGCCGAGGATAAAAATATTGAAAAGAATTTGTCGGGATTGCTTGCATCGAAGGTGAAGGTTTCCCGTTCGGGTGGCAAGGGTAAAATTGTAATAGCTTTTTCGTCGGATGAACAATACCGGAAGATCTTAGAGTTTTTACATGCAGGTCAATAAAATATTGACAAAAAAAGTCATTCATTTTCTTCTTACAGGAGTTGCCTGTTTATTTTTCTTCACGCTATCTGCTCAAGATGCCGATTCGGTACAAGTGAAAAAACCGAAAGTGCATTCTCCTGCCAAAGCAATGCTCTATTCAGCCATCTGTCCGGGGCTGGGGCAGATATACAATAAGAAATACTGGAAACTTTCCATCATATACGGAGGCTTGGGCACCGCGGCCTATTTTGCCATTACAAACACCAATTATTACAAAAATTATTATAATGCGTTAGCCTTTAGAACTAACGGTGGCATTGATCAGTACTATAATATTTACTCTTCTTCGGAACTATCTACTATTGTTGCCTACTACCGCCGTAATGTGGACCTTACCTACATCATTGCTGCCGGAATATATCTTTTGCAAATAGTGGATGCTAATGTAGACGCACAAATGCATGGCTTCAATGTATCGGACGATATTTCCCTGCATTTTTCCCCCAACCTGATGCCTAATCCTATGACGGGAACCATGTGCTTTCAGCCGGGGTTTAAATTGGTGAAGAGGTTTTAGTCCGGGCCGGGTCGGAGCCCGACGGGCAATTATAAAGTTAACAATATAACCTGGGAAGTTCAATCACTTTTGTATTTAGTGCTTATCATGGTGGTCATCATCATGGTGGCCCTCATCAACATGGTGATACTTGCGGTTCTCGTGCCATTCGCGTCCGCCTCTATCGTGATAGTACCAAATGTTTTCCCTCTGGTAATAGCCACCTACCGGCTCTGCATATGCTACACACCCTTGAAAAGCGAGTGTTCCCAATAAGCAGATACCTAAAATTAGTGTTTTCATTTTGTTTCTTAATTGATTCAAACATAAAATTACACCGGGGAAGAACCATTTTTGAGATTATTTCTTTCAATAGATGAAAACCGTAGCTAAACTAACGATATTGTTCTTTTAAAAGTTACTGGCCTCAAAGTGCAACTTTGTGGGTATGGGGGACGGGAAAAGAAGTTTTAGTCCGAGCCGGACCGGCAATTATAAATTGCTTTTTTTTCAAGTGGCTTACTCATTTTACATCATCATAAAGCCGACTGTCTTTGATGTATCTTCCTTTGATTTTTCCAGTTTAATACTGATTTGTTTATTAAATTTCTTTACATCAAAAATGATGTTACGTTCTATATAGCCGTAAACTAACGTCTCGAGCGTTATTTTTTTATTCAGATAATTATCAGGTATTGCTAAAGAGAAATGCCCTGTGCTATCGGAATAAAACAAAGCAGTATTCACACTGTCGAATTGCATCAGCATTTCCGCATTGGGTATGGGCTGGCCTGTTTTTTTATCTTTAATGATACCTTTTAATACGTTGGAGGCCTCTGTAGGTGCGGGTTTATCAGGCAATGAAGTATTACCCGGATTAACAATTCCGGACGAGTTGGCGCCATTAATATTAGGTGTAACATTACTTTGGCTTTGTGCCGTACCAGCAACTCCCGCAGCCAGGGCTGTACTAAGTAATACTCTCCGGAAAATAGGTGTATTGGCCGGTTCTCGAATTGCAATTACCCTGTTTAATTGACTATTATCAAATCTGCCGCAGACTTTGCCTTTTATTCCTGAAAGGTATTCTACTAATTCCTTGTCAGTGAATAGGGAGAAGTCGGTAATGATGTTGCAACAACGCTCGCAAAACCTGCCATTATCAGTAAGTGTCATTTTGTCCCAATTCTCAGAACATGGGTGAGGGACGGTGAGTTTTAAAGTGCGTTTTTTGCCCATGAATACAAATATAATGAAATTAAGTCGAGGGGCGTAAAAATATAATATCTTAATATCAGATACTTACATGTTTTTAAATAAATTATTTACTACTATGCTATACATGGTATTAGTATTTATATATATCTTTGCATTGTCAATACGAAACAGAGATTAATCTTAATGATCAATCAAATCATTTAATCATAGTAAATATGGAAACAGAAAACACAAAAGCCCCGAAAAATGATCCGCCAGCTGGCGGACAGGTTCAAATGCGAAAAGGGGTGCTTGAGTTTTGTATTCTTTGCATCTTATCAGAGAAGGAAGCCTATCCTTCCGAAATTATAGATGCTATGAAAGAATCGAAACTGATAGTAGTGGAAGGCACACTTTATCCATTGCTTATGCGGCTTAAAAATGAAAAGCGACTGGATTACGTTTGGAAGGAATCTACTTCCGGGCCACCGCGAAAATATTACAGGCTCACTCCCTCAGGCCATGACCTACTGAAGGAATTATATTCTTCCTGGAGTGAACTGGTAGGCTCTGTTGAGCAAATAGTAAAAAAATATTCTTCAAACATATTATAACAAAACCCATGAAAAAAACAATCAGCAGCAGCATAGGAGGCATTGTATTCAACGTAGAAGAAGATGCACATGCAAAACTTTCAGCTTATATAGATGCTATCAGCGCTTCGCTTAAAAGTTCGGAAGGACATGATGAAATTATGGCCGACATCGAATCGCGCATAGCCGAAATATTGCAACAGAAGCTAAGTTCTTACAAGCAGGTTATAACCCTTGCCGAAGTGGACGAAGTAATAGGCATCATGGGTAATCCCGAAGATTTTGGCACAGGAACAGGTGAGGCAAAGCAACAAACCTATACCTCTGCAGGCGGCCAGTACGGCTCATCAGGCCGCAGGCGTGTATATCGTGATACTGATGATAAAATAATTTTTGGGGTTTGTTCGGGGCTTGCACATCATTTTGGGGTTGATCCTATTTGGTTGAGACTTGCCTTTGGCCTTTCTATCTTTCTTGGTGGATTTGGTTTGATACTCTATGTACTGTTAGCCATTATTACCCCGCGGGCCCGCACCTCTGCCGAAAAGCTGGAGATGATGGGGGAGCCTGTGGATGTGAATAATATCCGCAAGATATTTGAGGAAGAAACCGAACATTTTAAAAAAAAAGTAAAGGATTTCGGAAATGACATACGATCGGGCCGCAGTAAGGACCATGCCCGTGAGTTTGGTAAAAACATGGGCGATTTCTTTTCTTCGGCAGGCAGTGGGCTGGGAAACATGGTTGGCTCTGTTCTTAAAACCGCCCTCACTATCATCAGTATTTTTATCGCATTCATCTTTACCATTCTGCTTGTAGCTTTTATTGTGTCCCTCACCAGTGGTGTCAATATTATTCATATTGAAGCCAACAACCACCAGATGATGCACTATTCCTTAAAGAGCTTTTTCGACATGCTCTCCGTTACGGGCGGTATGAGGACAATTTTGTTGACCGGAATTTTTCTTTTCCTCGGCATCCCGATATTAGCTATTATCATGCGCTTCATAAGAGCGGCTATTGGAAGAAGGCTTCCATTCCCTTGGTTTACTATTACCGCCGGTATACTATGGAGCATTTCCTGGGTATTAATGATAATTGGGATTGCATCTGTCTACAGCCATTTTGCAGTGAATGATTTTGAACGCACCAGTGTAATGGTAAACCCTACACCCAATAAAATACTTTATGTAAAGATGGATAACAATAATACGGGGGATAATATTATTGAACTCGATTCACTGAACGTATATATATCTGACGAAGACGGATTCCGCGGCAACCCTTCCTTATGTATTGAACCAAGCCCTGATACCAACTACCACCTGGTACTTACCAAAATTGCCCGTGGTATTAATAAAGCCGAGGCCGACGATTTCGCCGAAGCAATTGACTACAACTACATCAGCCGCGACTCTACCCTGGTGCTCGACCCATACTTTAGCCTCGAAATAAACAAAGGCTGGAGAAAGCAAAGGCTCGACCTGTCGCTGGAAGTGCCGGTAAATAAGAGTGTGGATTTACCTGTAGGAATTGACCATATACTTTGCCGCGCCCTGCACCACAAAGGCCAGCACATTGGAGGCCAGAAATGGACTATGAGCCAGGGGGGATTGGTGCCATATAGCAAGTGAAGAACTAAGAACTGAGAGAGAAGAATTATAGGGTGAGTGATAACAAGCAGGAGAAATATACTCTGCACTCACACTTATTCTGTTTTGCTGACTGCGTCCGCCGTAGCCGAGCTTCGGCGAGGCGAATGTCTCCTTCGCAACCTTTTTAGCGGACTGCGTCCGCCGAAGGTCGCTATGGCGACCGAAGGCGGAGAGTGGGGGATTGTATTGATGATTTCTAATTGTATTGATTTATAGATACATTAAGTATTATTTTAGGAGGCAGGTGAAACATTGGTGAAACAACCCCCTCAAGCCCAATACTGACAATGGTTTCAGAAGGGTTAATATTTGAAATACGCTGATTTTGGTCAGAACTTGAAAATGAAAAGTTGAAAGTGGAATTTATCCCAGGAAGCCTAAAAAAATGCTTTTGTTCGCCTGAGTGTCAAGAAATGATTTAAACCTCCCAATTATTGCATTCGACGAAAAAGATAACAAAAAGGCACATTCAGGCCTTTATTTTGTATTCATAATTGAAAAACTAAACGTTATGAACAAACAAAATGGAAATCAAGGTAAGGATTCTCGTTCTGATAAATCAGAACAAAAATCCGGTAAATCTGGTTCACAAACCGGGGGAAATTCTGGCTATCAAAGCTCGGGAAAATCAAATTCCCGTAGCGGTGATATGTCAACCAGTGGCAAATCGCAATCAAAAGAATCCAACGGGAAAAAGAAATCTCGTGAGGAAGATGATAGCGAATAGTGCCGTCTGATTATTGAAAAACTCCGGCATTTTGCCGGAGTTTTTTTCTATCACAAGAGTAGATACAGCCAAATACAAGCCTAAGTGTAATGGGAAACATAAAATCTTCTTCTTTATGAAAAGGAATACAACAGGCACAACCAACTGGCACCACAGAAGAAAAATACTTATTCGTATTTTAGTAGTCTTATTAGTTCTGTTAATAGCTTTCCGCATTTATTTACCTACCATAGTTTTGCATTATGTAAATAAGGAAATAAATACTATTCCAGGCTATCAAGGACATGTTGATAATATAGGCATAAGTTTGTGGAGAGGGGCTTACCAAATAAATGGAATAACGCTGAATAAATTATCAGGTGAGGTTCCCGTACCTTTCTTTGCATCTAAAAAAATAGATCTATCGGTGGAATGGGGAGCTTTGTTTCATGGCGCAATCGTTGCCAAAATAAAGTTTTTTAATCCGGTAATAAATTTTGTGAACGGTCCAACAGAAGCTTCTTCACAATCTGGAGTTGACAGTAGTTGGATTCAGGTGGTGAGGAATTTGATGCCCTTGGACATTAACCGAGTTGATATTATTAATGGAGAAGTTCATTATAGGGATTTTCACAGTACACCCAATATAAATATTTTTATAAGCAGTATAAATGCCAAAGCTGCCAACTTAAGGAATAAAGTAGATAAAGATAAAGTACTTCCATCAACTATTTCAGCATCTGCTACCTGTTTTCAGAGTGGGAATCTTAAGCTCGATATTGCACTTGACCCGTTGAATCAACAACCGACATTTGAACTGAAAGAAGAAATGAAAGGTGTTGAATTAACCGCATTGAACGATTTTACGGAAGCGTACCTTAAATTCAAAATTACCGGTGGAACACTGGAGGTATATACCGAGGTTGCTGCTGCCCATGGGGCCTTTGATGGATACACTAAACCATTGTTTCATCATATTGAAGTAGAAACGAATATTAAAGAAAATAAAAACATCTGGCATTGGCTTGTTGCAAATGGCGCACAGTTTATTTCAAATCTCTTTTCAAATCATAGTCACGACCAGCAGTTTGCCACACGTATTCCAATCCACGGCACTTTTAAAAGCCCTAAACCTGATAATTGGGCTGCCATAGGAGGGGTAATAAAAAATGCCTTTATTCAAGCCTTAACACCTACACTGGACAGTACTTTGCACATTAGTGATATAGATAAAAGCAACGAAACCGCTGCTAAATAAGATTTATTCGTTATATTGCCTAAAAGCGAAATAACACCAATGGAAGAGATCAAACAACTGGAAAATCCAAGCGACCATTTAGCGAACGAACGTACCTTCCTTGCCTGGATGCGAACAAGCATAGGGATAATGGCTTTTGGGTTTGTGGTAGTAAAATTTGCATTGTTTGTAAGGCAATTGTCGGTGATACTTGGAAAAGAAAATGATATACACACACAAGGATATTCGGGTATTATCGGGATAATTTTGGTCGCAATAGGCGCTATTAGCTCAATCTTTTCCTACATCAGGTATATTGTAACTGAAAAGCAATTGACAAAAGGCACATACAAGCATTCGACTTTATTGATAACCGTATTAACTGTACTAATTTTTTTAGTCAGTATATGTTTACTGATTTACCTGCTGAAAGAAATTTAATACCTTCCTGCAATTCAACGTTTAACCAAATAAAAAAACTCCGATTGTTATACCGGAGTTTTTTAATAGAGCGAATAGTTAACCATGCCTATTCGCTCGCATATTCCCGTAAGGAAAATTTTATATAAACAAAGAATTACTGGTGATTCGGAGGGGTTGGGGTAGTGGAAGTCCCTGAATTGGTAGGAGGAGTAGCCGGAGTAGCAGGGTTTGAGTTCCCTTTATTTTTAGTGCTTTTTGATGGCGGATAAGTTGTCGACTTATTTGTTCCTGATTTCTTCTTATTACTGCTCTTATTCGTACCATTATTCGTACCATTGGTAGCGCCTTTATTGGTACCATTATTAGAGTAATTGGGATTGTTGTTATTTCCCGTATTGCCACTATTTGGCGTTTGATTGGGAGTTTGGCTTGGAGTTTGATTAGGAGTTTGAGTCATAGTATTCTGAGCCTTTACTGCTCCTATACTTAGGCATGCGATAAGCAGCCCTGCGATGTTTAAATTTATTTTTTTCATGTTGTTTGATTTTTAATTTTTAAGTTCAGTTTTTAATCTTCAAAAAATTATTGGTATTTAGCGCTATCCCCGGCTGTTGCATCGTAAGTTGCGCCTGTAACACGGTTAGCAGCATCTGATGCCAGGAATACCACTGCGGGAGCAACTTCTTCGGGTTTCATCCAGGGTATTCCCATTACAGCGCTCGGCATTCTGGCAGCAATTACGTCTTCTTCTTTAGGCTTATCTTCCGCCGGTTTTCCGGCTTCTTTCAATGCTTCATTCCATCTACCGGGGTTGCGGGTCATGTAGGTATCTACTAATCCGGGTTCCACTGTGTTCACCGTTATCTGATGCTGGCCCAGTTCCAGGGCAGCCGATTTCATAAGGCCGATAACGCCCCATTTGGAAGCAGAATAAGCTGAACCATCCTTAAAGCCATGCCTGCCCTGGCCCGAAGCAATTACAACAATACGTCCATAATTCCGTGGAATCATATACGGAATCACTGCCCTTAGTGTATTGGCAGTGCCGGTAAGGTTAACATCAATTACATCTTTCCATTGCCTGTCGGTCATTTCCGCCAAAGAACTGTATACTTGTATACCTGCGTCAGCAACCAAAATATCAATTTTTCCAAATTCTTTTTGTGCGCGTTCGCAGGCCGATTTTATTGCGGAAATATCGCGCGTATCCGCTTTTACGGAAATATATCTGCGGTTTAATGCCTTCACCAGTTGCCCCGTTTCTTCCATATCTTCTTTGGTGGCAGGCGGGTAAATTACATCAGGGCTTGCGGCCTCGGCAATATCTATCACCATAATATCCGCGCCTGCACTTGCCAGGGCAACCGCTATAGCACGACCAATACCTCTTGCACCTCCGGTAACTATAGCCGACTTACCTTCGAGGCTGAAAGGGTTTTTGGGTTCGGAATCGGGTGCCGTTTGTTTTTTTTCAGCGGCAAAAATAGTTCCGCTGCCCAATAAGGAAACTCCTGCAAGAGCGCTTAACGAATTTGTTATCATGCTTCGGCGAGAAATGTTACCGGAAATATTTGTATCTTTTGTATCCATAGCGTAAAAATTTAAACATATTTTAGGCCACAAATTTACCCTTCTCTTTTACCAATTGTTTTGAATATTCGATAGATTAAAATAATGACAGGTTAAATCTTAAAATGAAAAGGTCGAATATTTAGGCGCATCTTATCTTATCATAATTTTAAGAAGACCACCTGAAACTAAATTTTGTAGCTTTCTTAGGTGGTTAGGAGAAAATTGAGTAACTTGTATTTCTATAAAATGCATCTAAAAAAGATAGAATGAATAAACATCCTGAAAAACATGAAACGATTTCGTATTTGTTAAATGATGACGGTCAATTTCCTAATTCAATATATCCCGTATTGCTTTACAAAGGTATTTTAAACGTGCCTTTTTTCAGGCCGGCTGCCTTTATTGAAACCTTATTTAAACAAAACGGATGGTCCAATTTTTGGAGAGCCGGTATTTACGAGTACCTCCATTATCACAGCAATACACATGAAGTGATGGGGGTGTATAAAGGAAAAACAACATTATTATTGGGGGGGCTTAAAGGAATGAAATTAGAAATAGAAAAAGGAGATGTGTTAATTATTCCGGCTGGAGTAGCTCATCAAAACTTAAATTCTGAAAACAAAGTAAAGTGTGTAGGCGCTTACCCCGGTGGGATAAAGTATGACATGAAATACGGCAAGCCGGATGAAAGGCCGCAGTCAGATAAAAATATAAAGAACGTGGATATGCCCATGAATGACCCTGTTTTTGGCAGGTTTAACGGAATATCCGAGTATTGGAAATAACGCTATTTCAGTTTTACTATGCCTAAACTATATTTCAATTCTGCACGGCATGCTGATTTGCCTTTACACTATGGTAAGGTTCCTCCATGGTTGGCAGAGCGCATGGGATTGCTTGGCGGTGCAATAGTAGAAGCTATTATTTCAGAATATGGGAAATCGGCTGTGCTAACCCGGTTGAGTGACCCTTTGTGGTTCCAGGCATTTGGCTGTGTGCTGGGTATGGACTGGCATTCTTCCGGCATTACTACTTCCATAATGGGTGCCTTGAAACGTGCGTTAAACCCCAAATTTGAAAGTATGGGGATTTATATTTGCGGTGGGAAAGGAAAATATTCAAGGCAAACTCCCGCAGAATTATTAAAAATTTCAGACCGAACAGGGCTAAATGGTAATGAACTTGTAAAATTTAGCAAACTAACTGCCAAGGTTGACAATACTGCAATTCAGGATGGGTTTCAGGTTTACCTGCACACCTTTATTGTTACAAATGATGGCGAGTGGGCCGTGGTGCAACAAGGAATGAATGAAGCCAGTTCAATGGCGAGGAGGTATCATTGGCACTCAACACATGTTAGGGACTTCTTAGAGAATCCGCATACTTTTATTTATGGTAAAAATCAAGGAGAAATTTTAAACCTGACGGATACAAATGCTAAAGCCGCAAAGGCGGGTATGCTTGGAATTGTAAAGGAAGATCCTGCCGTTATGCTGCGTGAAATCCGTAATATTATAATGCCCTCTCACCACGATGTGCGAAAAGAAAATGTAAACATGAAAAGGCTGGGAAGTGTTATTGCCCTTGCCCATGATAGTGGCTTACAGAACTTTGAGTCTCTTTTATTATTTGAGGGCGTTGGCCCCCGGACTATTCAATCGCTGGCATTAGTCAGCGAAGTGATACATGGCGCTCCTTCACGATTTACTG
>DATHNK010000315.1:0-3355 GCA_035486075.1 Bacteroidia bacterium | reverse complement strand
AAAAGTCAGATTTAATGGGTCTGTTGAAGAGATAGCGGAAAATGGGGAAGCGTATTTCCGTGTTGTAAAGCATAAAGTTAGTACCGTTGCGGATGTTCTGGTCGAAGCCTCTGAGCGGGGTTGCCAACGACTGGAACACATAATTCTGTCCAGGGGTTACTCCTGTAACATTACTAAAGGTAGGGTTAAACCATCCGTCTACACCGCCCATATAATAAAGCAAGTGTTCTTGCCCGAACGAGGTACCTGCAGAGAAGCGGTTAGCCCAAATCAATTCCCTGTGAATTTTTTTGTAATAACGCAAATCCAAACCAGCTATATACATCCGGGTTTTAACCTGGCTCATATCATCGAAGGCCTGTATAAATGCTTTTCCCTTGAATCCTGTATAAATATTAAGCCCCAGAGGAATAGTTGCATCATACACATAATCCATTTCCAGGTGGGGCATATAAGTCGTGATCGGTGGTGTTTCCAGGCTTGGGACATCAGTAGAAAGGGTAATATTCTTTTCATCCAATATCCCTGCGCTTCCTTCAATCCGAGCCACTTCACTGAACGCCCATTTTAGTTTGTAGGTTGCATCCATGGAATAAATGTTGGCAGGATATGAACCGGCAGTAACACCTAAAAATGCACCCCTGTGCAGAATTAGTTCTTTATCCAGCCTGCCGGACAGGTCATCGTACGTGAGATAATAATCGCTGTTTGAAAAAGGAGCCATGCGCACCCCGCCTGAAATACTATAGTCTTCAAAGAGGTCCTGCATAGCGTTTAATGAAATGTTAAATCCAAGCCCCGGGTCAAGTATAGTTGATCCCGAATTGGTTGTTAAGGGCTGATAGGAATTAGTAATATACGTATTGTTTAATTGAGTATTAATATAAGTAGGTTTGAAACTTATATAGTAGTTCTCTTTAGAAAGAATATGTTTCCTGGCGCTGGTGTCTTTCACTGGAGGCGTAACTGTTTTATTCATTGGATACACCACAGTTGTCTGAACCGTTTGAGGTGTTGCAGGGCTCTTCACTACCGGTTTCTCGGGTATGCCCGAAGGTTCGTCGAACGTGTAAGAATTAATATTTACAGGTATATGATAAGGATCCTTATGGGCCGTATCAGCAGGTGTTTTAACTTTTTTAGAAGTGTCTTTTTCAGGTTCTTTTTGCGCAGGCTCCATAGAATACTTTACAATTACGGAGTTGGTATCCCTGCTTGCTACGGCCAGCCTGTTTAAGGAATCATCAAATATTTTTCTTCTTTCAGCAGAGAGGAATTGCCGCATGTAAGAAGTAGAATGGGGAGCAACCGGCACCACGGAAGTAAGTTTATCGGGCAAGGTGTCTTTATATAAATAGTATTTTCCGTTGCGGTAGAAGATAGAAGTCATAAAACGCATATAAGGCGATGCATCCTGTTCAATAATATTGTGGCTGTAGTCTGAATATACAAATGAATGCACGTTGTACCTGTAATGCGCCGAGGTATCTACAAAGCTTATCGAACTGTCTATCCTTGCAATGTTTCTGTTCACAACTCCCGAGGCATTGCTAAGATAAGATATGTATCCTTTGCAATAAGGTGTCGGGTCGGTTTCATCAACGGCTGGCGTGTTTGTAACACGGGTTAACGCCCTGGAATGGGTAAGCAGGTTGTATTCAAAAATATCATAATGAGCCTGCATTTTATTAAAGTCACCGCCATTTCTAAGGGTATCATCAGGCCTGTTTGAACTGAAAATTATTTTGGTAGAGTGGTCAATAAAACGGGGAGACATATCATCATACACGTCCTTGGTAATTTGTTCGTAAGCATTCGAGGCGGCAGTAAATACATATATATCCGACTGTCCGTTCTGAATGGCGGACATGGCAAACCTATTGCCATCATCGGAATAGGAGAAGTCAAGTATTTTTTGGAAATTCATGATCCTTCTCGATTCCAGTTTATGGGTTGCGAGTGTATACGTATGAAGTTTCAATATGCCGTCTGATTCAGTAATTATGGAAAATATTTCTCCGCTTGGATGCCAGGCTATCAAAGGATAAGAGTAATCATAAACCCGGTCAATTTTTTGGCCTTGTTTGAATACACACTTGCTTTTCCGGGTAAGATTGTCATAGATCCAAACCTTGCATTGGCCCAATTCGTTGGTGGCATAAGCGGCATACCTGCCTTCGGGGCTTGCTTCCAGCCTGTAGTATTTGGTATTGCTTTTTGGGTTTAAAATAATGGGGTTCTTTTTCGGAACAGCGTCTCTGGCTATCTCTTTTTTGTATTGAGCTTCGTAATAGCCTATCCAGTCATTTGAAAATAATTTCAAAGATGTTCCCAAAGAATAGAGGAAAGCACTTTCAATACTTCTGCTGGAGCGGGCCAGGTAAAGCACTTGCGGAATTACTGTTTCACCGTAACTCTGTGCAATGTAATTCCAGATAGAAACGCCCGCATACGTTGCATCAATACCTGTAAGCCGATTGAATTTTTTGTACCTGCCTGATTCTATCCCATCCCGCACGTAGCCGTCAATATCTGTATTCCAGCCTGAAGCAACATAGTGTACAAAACCCTGTTCAAACCAGGGTGGGATATTATAAAGCGTGGAACTCTTGATTACATTAGTAAAACTGCCTCCGTACATCATCTCCTGGAAAATTACTTCCGCAATGCCCAACCGGATCTGCTCATCTAAATTGCGATGATCTCCATCAACGTAAAGGATCACTTTGCGCGATACAATATGGTTCTGCCCACCAATATTATAAGGGTCGTCCTGCTGCAAACCAATATTGCTTTCAGCATATTCCGATTGCTTATTGTAGATGATAAAATCTATTTCCTTGTCCGTTTGATAATCCATAGTGGCACATATCTGCCGGATAAAAGCAGCAGCTTTTTCGCCCACATACAGCGCCGTTTGGTCGCCTCCCTGGTAAAAATATACCTTGTAATTCGGGTAGGTGTAATAGGTCCAATGAAATTTTTCATATTGCACGCGGTTCTTGCCAAACTGCGTTAGTGAACCATTATAAAACTGTCCGTTACCTTCCGAAAAGAAGGCGAAAAAAAAGATTGCAATAAAGGAATATTTGCGCAATGCGTACACTGTATCCAATATAAGAAACGCTAAATTACTAAATTTGCCCTTAATAGAGCCTATATGACCCATCAAAAGCACTTTGAGTTTAATGCATTTGCCGAAAATACCTATATAATTTGGGCTGATAATAAGGAAGCTGCCATTATTGACCCCGGTTGCAGTACTCCCGAGGAATATGCACAATTAGCAGGATTTATAAGATTTGAAGGGCTTAAACCTGTCCTTTTGCTTAATACCCATTGCCATATAGACCAT
>DATHNK010000314.1:0-3792 GCA_035486075.1 Bacteroidia bacterium | reverse complement strand
ATCCATGCGGGCAACATACTCCCCGTTGATATATTCTATTGCTTTATTCAAAGATCTTATCACACCAATGTTTTGCACATTGTTTACTACCTTGATCCTTTTATCATCGAAGGATTTTACTATTTCCGCGCTTTTATCCGTTGAGCCATCATTGATAATGAGGAATTCGAAATCGGTAAATGTCTGTGACAAAATACTTGAAACAGCCTCTTTCAAATATTTTTCACTGTTGTAAACAGCCATTAAAACCGTTACCAGGGGCTTCTTTGCTTCCTCTGTCATTTCCTTTTAATTAACTCACTTACCAATTTTTCAGAAAACGGGTATTCCATTTTGCGTGCGAACAACTTATCAGGCTTTTCAATATCCGCCATATCCTCCTCATCCAGAATAGCCGGCATAGAGCCATGTTTGGTCTCCCATTTGATATACCTCAGGTTTTCATTTTCAACATTAGCGGCAAATGAAGAATTCATAACCAACGTTTGGAAATAAATCTCCTCTGAACAAAATGAATACTTCAATCTTTTAAGCAGGGTCGGATTTTTGTTAGTATATTCAACCACATATTGCAGGCAGTCTCTGCTTAATGTCCACCAGGTAGAGCCTCCATGTAAGGGTGGTAGTTTGGCAGATATCTTACGTTTAAAATTCAGGTTTCGCTGAATCTTAAAGGCGTATTGAATTAATCTGTTGCCCCAATAGGTCTTGGCGTTAAACATATCATATAAATTATAATTATATAACCTGTTCATACCGCCTTCGGCCCAGCGGGTAGCAGGCATCGGGAAGTTTTCGATAAACTCCTTTCCTTTGTTTGAATTCAGATATTCTGAAAACTGCCTGCTATTTTTTACCGGAAAATCTCCTCCGCTTATGAGGTGTATATATTCTATTTGTGTATCCTTCACCGCTGCTTCCGCCATAAGCAGAATACTTCTAAGGGTATTCCTCCCACCCCAGTTGGTTACATATTTCCGGGAAAAGAATGCCACTTTTTTGTGTTCTTTTATTTCAGTAAGTTCCTGTTCGGGCAATTCTATCTTCTTGTCGATATGGACATAGAAGGTAAAATCGTCATCAAAAAAATCTACTATTTGCTTAATATGTTTTAAGTTCTTGTAGCCCGATATCAGTATTCCCTGCTTCATTCGAATCAAAATATTCTCAATCCTTTACAAACCAAAAACACCCGCATCCATATTGCTGTTCATTGGCGAGTTGCACCGCAGCATCTGCAATGAATTCATTTTTATCTGTAACAAGAGAAAAATCCTTAATCTTAAAGCCTGAGAAATATTCAATTATTTGAGAGTAGCTGTATATCCGGTGTGCATTGAACATGATCTTTGGTTGGCCCACAGGAACAACAAAAAGCATAGAACCGCCTGGTTTAACAACCCGTTTCAATTCCTTTATTGCTTTTAAATCACCATCTGCATCAAGTGGATCTCCGTAACGGCCCAATCCGATATGCTCCACCGTATGCATGCATGATAAGGTATGTACGCTGTTTGTTTCAAATGGTAACGAATTTAAATCAATAAAATCGCATTGCAAATTATCTAATTTTAAAAGAGGTGGCCTGAAATCGTAAAACTTCACCGGCATAAAAGCGGAAAGCACTGTGGAAAAAGGCAAAATAGATGAAATATCTATATGATATTCCGGCTTGATCTGGGCCAATATGCGGGCTGCCCATGCTGGATGATATATATAATGACCGTCGAACTCAGTATTCGTTGTTTTATCATCAAGCCTCGGATACCTGTCTTCCCAAAGAATATTAAATCTTTTAGCTTCACTCTTTTCATTCAAGCTTTTAAACTCGGCGAACTCCTTTTTAAATTGTTTCTTCGTAATCCGCAACTTGCCCCTGGCCTTATGCAAATAAACATCTACCGGACCTAAATGTATCTTCATAAAACTATTTTTTAGAGTCCCAAATATGCTTATCGATAAATATAGAATTTATATAAGTATCCGCATAAACGAAGTAGTCGTTTTGCTTCATAAACTCTAGTATCGGAATTAACTTTTCTTCCGTTCCATTTTCAGTATATGTAATAGTTTCTATGCAAAATATCTGCGGGCGGAATTTTTTAAAATCCATTGATTTTAATATTTCCATATCGAACCCTTCTGTATCTAACGATACGATAGTGGGGTATGGTTTAAAATACTTACTCATCACATCGTTCACATTGACCAACGGAACCTTAATAACCTGCTCAATTTTTTTATTCCCATACGATTCGTAACGCAGGGCATCTTCTTTTGAAAATGTATTTAGCGTCTTTTCCGACATGACATAAAAATCGGCACTGCTTTGATTGTCGATACCTATTCCTACATTCAGGCATACATCACGTTTCCTTTCTGCTGCAATGGCTTTAAATAAAACCGGATCGGGTTCAATACATACTCCCGTACTGCCACTTTCATAAAAAGCCGCTGTATTGCTTAAAAAGAATGGATGATGGGAGCCAATATCAAGATACGTAACATGTTGAAGTTTCAATCGATATACAATAAACGCCATGATCATATCTTCCCCCGACTGGGCATAGCATTTCTTATAATTAGGTGGAGGCGGTGGCGGACGTTTGAGTTTATTTTTTATTCTGCTTGCAATACTCATGCTTAAAGTTTATTTATGATTACATCAATAGGATTTAATATCAGGCCAACGGACGAAACCCTAACGATCCGTGAATCTTCTATTTCGCTGAATTCTGAAATAGAAATAGCTGCGATATCTTCCCGGTAATAAAAAGAATTTTCATGGCTTGATAATCCTAAATTAAGGCTGTAACGGCCCGCTGAAAGAACAATATCATCATTCCTGAAAATAGCTTCGTATTCACCAGCGTTCATTGCTTGAGGCTTACTATAAAATGTTCTTACAGGAACTTCCATGGAATTTTTCAAACCAATAGCTGCAATAAAATGCTCAATGTTCCGGGTTAATGTAAATATCACGCGTATTTGCCAGCGCCTCCCTACGGGGATCTCCGCCAGCAAATTTCTATCCGTATCTTCTACCTGGATCCGTTTTGCGTATCCGGCACTGCTCAAATGTCCGGGTGTCACCTCTAATTCATATACCGATTGGGAAACATTGTTCGATTCCAAATATTTTTCAATAACAGCGCCCATGTTACCATATTGAATAACCCTGCCTTTTTCCAGCATTACTCCACGGTTGCATAATTTCTGCACCACCTGCATATTGTGGCTTACAAACAAAATAGTTCTTCCGTCTCCGGAAACTTCTTCCATTTTGCCTATGCACTTTTTCTGAAACGCTGCATCGCCCACGGCAAGCACTTCATCCACTACCAGGATGTCCGGCTCAAGATGTGCTGCCACTGAAAATGCAAGCCGCACATACATTCCGCTACTATAGCGCTTTACAGGGGTATCCAGAAACTTCTCCACTTCAGAAAAGGCAACTATCTCATCAAATTTAGATTCTATTTCACGTTTCGACATTCCCAGTATGGAACCATTCAGAAAAATATTTTCCCGGCCCGTTAGCTCCGGATGAAAACCGGTTCCCACTTCCAGCAAACTCGCAACCCTTCCATTGATTGTTACTCTTCCTTTTGTCGGTTCCGTTATTTGGCTGAGTATTTTTAAAAGCGTAGATTTTCCTGCACCATTTCGCCCAATGATACCTACCCTGTCCCCTTTATTTATCTCGAAGGATACATCCTTTAACGCCCAGAACTCTTCTGTACTGTGTTGAGTTTTATTTGTACGTAACCTGAATATTGATTTTGCCTTTTG
>DATHNK010000313.1:0-7745 GCA_035486075.1 Bacteroidia bacterium | reverse complement strand
TTTGCATCATATGTATAAGCGTATTGGGTGTTATTCACCCAGGCTGTACCATTCCAACTCTGATTTGTGAAAGATAGTTCATTGTTTTTTGCGTCATAGGTATATACATCCTGGTAATTATTCACCCATGCAGAGCCATTCCAGCTAAGATCAATCAGCTCAGTGAGGCTATTGTTCGCATCGTATGTATAATTGTATACAGTGGTGTTAGTCCATACTGAGCTCAAATAGAATTGATATGTCTCGCTTGCTATAAGTTGATGGGAATTATAAACCATATTTACAAATCTTGACCATCCCGGATTGAACCAATTCACAGAGTTAGTGTCCCACTGCCAATAGTATATACTATCGTACAATGCTACATAATAAGCAGCTTGCTCCGGTGCTTTATGCTTACCCGCAAGAGGGTTCAGTTGATGAGATATTATCTCCTTATCTAATCCGGGTAAGGTATTTACGTTGCTCTGCGCTGATAACGAAAAGCAGATCATAGTTGCACATGAGAGAAAAAGCATTGTTATTTTTTTCATGGATAGATTTTGTTTTTTGATTTTACAAAACTATGCCATACCAAAAGCTTACACAAGACACATAACAATGTGACGCAGTAATTATACTCTTTAAAAATAAAAGTTGCCGAACTTACACTCTTCTTTCTTTGAATGCTTTGGACACTGCTTCAACCATGGAGTTTACATGGAGCTTTTTATAGATGCGCTTAATATAGGTGCGAACTGTATCTATGCTGATAGATAGTTCCGCAGCAATCATTTTATAGCTGAATCCTCTTGTAAGCAGTGTAAGAATTTGCGCCTCTCTCGGTGCCAGATTAGCCAGTTCGGAAGGCTCGGAAGATGTCCGTGGCAATAACTGCAGTACTTTTTTTGCTACTGTTGGAGTCATTGGCGCACCACCCATTTTTATGTCTCTGATTGCTTCCACAATCTTTAAAGAAGGAGTGCGTTTTAGCAAATATCCTGATGCGCCCGACTGCAGGCAATCGAAAATATGTTTGTTATCTTCAAACACGGTTAACATCATAATTTCTGTTTCAGGATATGCGGCTTTAATTTTTTTCAGCGCTTCATTTCCCGTGATTCCCGGCATGTCAATATCCATTATAATTACAGATGGTTTAAGCTTTTTCACATCTTCCACTGCATTGTTAGCATTCGAAAATGCGCCCAATAAATTAAAATCCTCTGTCGATTCTATAAGCACTGAAAGGGTTTGAAGCAAATCAGGATTGTCTTCGTAAATTAATATGCCGGTTATCTTTTCCATTTTAAAATATTTTAAATTTATTATCAGTTTATCAGTTCGTCAAGACACATATTCATGCGTAAGGAAATATTAACCTTACCGTGGTGCCTTCTCCCGGCTTGGTATCAATGGTAATATTTCCATGCAAGTATATTGCCCGCTGCTTCATATTTTTCAAACCATTCCCGCTGCGGACCACTTGCTCATCCTTGCCTGACGGATCCTTTTGCGAAAAACCAATTCCGTTGTCACTTATTTCCAGTTCCATGTTTCCATTTATTTGTTTTATGGATATCCTGGCATGTGTGCACCCGGAATATTTAACCAGGTTATTCAATGCTTCTTTAAATATGAGGTAAAAATTCTTACGTGTGTCCATAGGCATTTTGATCCTGCCTGTTTCATTACCGGCAGTAAAATCATAACTGATCTCTTTCGATTCCAGTATTTCGGAAGCGTACAAACGGACACGTGCGATAAGATCATCCATCAGGTCGAATTCAGGGTCAAAAGTCCATACCATATCACTTACTGAGTCGAGTGTCTTCTGGGATGTTTCGTGGATTTTGGTAAATAATTTCATTGAATCCTCTTCTGAACGGCCTTTTTTTTGCGTGGCCATATCGCTTAATATAGATATGGAGCTAAGTGAAGAACCGATATCATCATGGAGGTCTCTGGCCAATCGTGTTCTCAGTCTCTCTTCTTCCAGTTTACGGCGCATTCTTGGATAATAAACAAGGTAACCCAGGGCAAAGGTTGCTATTCCGCACAGCAGCAAAAACCACCAGGTCTTCCAATAAGGGGTGGCAATATGTAAAAGTATGGGGCAGGCTGTTTCAACCCAGCTTCCGTCACTGGCCTGCACTTTCAGCCTCAGGGCATAATCTCCTCCGGGCAAGTTTGTGTACTCTGCATACCGCCTGCTTCCGCAATAATTCCAGTCTTCATCGAGTCCTTCTAACTTATAAGCAAATTTATCGGCCGCATTATTAATAAAATCGAACGCTGAAAAAGTAAAAGAAATTATTCTATCCTTATATCCTAAAAATATTTTCTTGGACAAGTCATAATTGTAGTCTTTATTATTTACCTGCATGGATACAAAACCCGGAAAAATATCAATATTCTTTTGCAACAGAGTAGAAGGGTTAAGATATTGAATACAAGTATTGCTGGTTAAAAGCAATATGCCTGACCGTGTAATGCAGCCAGAGAAGAACAGGTCGGCTAAAAGGCCATTTACTTTAAAATAATTCCGGAATTTATGCGTGGATCTATCGAAGAATGAAAGCCCCTTTTTAGTGGGTAACCATAAGTAATTATTTTTCCATGGAATTATTTTTACCACATTATCATTTGCTAATCCATTTTCTAATGTGAAATCCTGAATCTTTCCTGTAGTTGCATTGAATTCCAATATTCCCTTGCGCGATGTGGCTATATAAATAGTTTCATTTGTATCACAAAAAATATCATTCACATATCCTAATGGCTTCGTATCTGTATTAGCGCTCCAGGCCTGGTTCCATTTTACTTCCCCGGAAACCGGATCGATCATGCAAAACCCGTCTTCCCGGGTACCTGCCCATATATTTCCTTTTGTATCTGTGGTAAGGCAAATAATATTGATTGGATTAACAGGCGCATTAGTTACTCGCATTTCTCCGGGGAATAAATAATGATTTGTTGCTTTGGTATAAGGATTGTATCTATACACTCCATTTTGCCAGGTTCCAAACCATAAAGAGCCTTGCTTGTCTTTTATAATGGATGTTATAGTTGACAGTTGAAGAATTTGAAGGGAGGGAGGAAGTGCAGGCGACTTCTGGAGAATCTTAGTCAGGTTATTATACAGTTCCATTCCATTTTGGGTACCAATTAATACACTGTCACCCGTTGGATAAATATACCAGATAGAATTTTCTATACTTAATGGTTTTACTTTGTCAATTAAGGCTGACGGAGTACACACATTATTCAACGAACTATAAGAAGCTATCCGGTTATCGAAAGTCTCTACCCATAAATTTCCTCTGTCATCATTGGATATTTGGGCCGCGCTACCTGCAAATATGGCAGAATCCAGTATGGAAGGGGGCTCTGCTGCCTGGAATTTTAATTGTCTTGTATTAAAATAATTTACTCCATTTGTTGTACCTATCCAAACAGTTTGTTGCTTGTCGCTGCAAATCGTCAAGACCCCATTGTTCGAAATAGATAAAGGGTTCAGGGTATTATGCATAAATTTTTCTGTTTTATTACTATATATATTCAACAGAAATAATCCCATACCAATGTACCCGCTTCCTCCAATTGATATCTCCCCAATTACAACTATCGAATCATTCAACACTTGGATAGCATGCGTGTCATTATGAGAATCCATTGTTGGCGGATTAAGTGTATCAAATATGTAATGCTTCACTGAAAACGTCCGGGAATCTACCGCGAACACTTCCGCTTTCAGCCGGCTTCCAATCCATATTTCATCGTCTTTTCCAACACAAATGGAAGAAACACGGATGGATTGAATTTCCGGATTTGTGCTTTTTGCATCTTTAAAAGAAACTCCTTCGTCATCGGAGTACTCAAGAGTACTGTCAAATGCCACGAATAATCTTCCTTCGCCGGTTGAAATAATCCCACGAACATACCTGCTTTTATTTTTATCGGGGGCAATTCTAACATTTGCGCATTTACCTGAAGCAACATCTATTTTATAAAGCCCTGTATAAGTACCTACCCATAACATTCCACTTTTGTCTGAACAAATGGCAGTAACACAATTATTCTGTTTCGCTTTTGTCCATTTATCAAAATAGTAATTGGTGAATTTATTTGTAACAGGATCCAAACAGCTCAATCCGTATGCTGTTCCAATCCATATTTTATGTAATCTATCCTCGCACAGGCGTATTATTTCGTTATCCGCAATCGAATTTGAATCATCATTTTTATGGAGGTACCGGTCACAGGAATTTCCATCGTAACGATATAATCCATCGGACACGGAACCTACCCATATATATCCGGTGCTATCCTGAAGAATGGTGCATATCTCATCATCAGACAATCCGCTTTCTACAGAAAGATGGTTGAAATGAATTTCTTCCTGGGCATGCAAAACTATTGCAAGCACCAGAAGACTAATAAAAATTACGGCACAATTCAGTTTCATAAATGCATCGGATCACCAGGCAATTTTAAAGGAGGTTTGAATGCAACAATGCGAAACTATCAAATAAAACAGACAGGCAGGCTCGTAAATTCCGGAAATCAATACTATGACACATTAATATGTGACTTGGTTATTAGCCAATGTTGGCAGAGCTTTGCAGTGTTATTATTCTAGTAAATCAACTAATGACGAACGCCACTCTGACATTTTATAAAGTGTGTTCCCTATTATATCTGAACAATAGTTATAACTTTTTTAATCTATTATTATGAAACATATTTTACACACTTTACTTATTTTTATTGCAATGGTTCCATTTACGCTTATGGCACAATGGACACCTGCCATTAAAATGTCCACGCATCCTATTCACGCATCCATAAATGAAGAAATGGGGCAGGATATGGAGGTAAGCACCGATACTGTTCATGTAGTATGGTGGGATCAACGCACACTTGGAGCTGCCTTATATTACAGGAGGTCCATTGATACAGGGGCTACCTGGAATACGGATGTTCCTATTACCGACACCACAGGCTCTGCCACGCGTTGTGCAATTGCTGTGTCTGGCAGAAATATCCATGTCCTCTGGCTTGATAACAGGTTAGGGCATTCAGCTACGTATTACAAACGCTCACTCGACGGGGGAAATACTTGGGGGCCTGATATCTGTTTGGATAGCAATACCCTTTTTTGGGGCGGCATTTCGGCAAATGGGCCGTTAGTAGTTGTATCTCTTAATAAAGGAATTGTGGACAGCACAAATGTTTACTTTATGCGTTCGCTTGATAATGGTACGTCATGGAGCACTGAAACACAAATTTCCGCTACCCCCGGTTCCGGCCGTGCAGAAGACCCGGCTATTTCAACAGATGGGTCATATGTTCATTTGTCATGGAATGATGATAGAAATGGCAATATGGAAATTTATTATCGCCGGTCCACAGACAAAGGAGTTACATGGGGCGCTGAAACCCATTTGATAAATAATGGCACCCATAAGTCGTACACATCCATGGTGAGCCTTTTCGATTCCAGCGTAGTTATTCCTTGCGGAGATAACCGCACCGGCACCTATAATATTTTTATAAAGCAATCATCAGATTCCGGAACAAGCTGGGGGCCGGATGTGCAGGTAACAAATAACACGCACACCAATTCATATCCATACATGGTACAGAACAAATCCATACTGCACTTGCTTTTCTACCGTATTGATGACAGTACCATTATGTACATGCGTTCATCGGATGATGGTGTTACGTGGGGATATATTGATACCATTGGGATAGGCGATCAGCAACCATTTCTCCAATATACAGGAACCGTGCTGCATGTTATCTGGTCAAGCAGAGGCATTATATACTATATGCGCAATTTAACGGCGAACTCTTTTACATTTACGTCAGTGCGGGAAATAAATAATTCTTCAAATCCTGCAATATTCCCAAATCCTGCAACAAATAATGCGACTATAAATTTCGGTGAAGATGGGACGCATGCAATTGAGCTATATGATATAGCCGGAAGAAAAATATCCGGTTTCACAAGCATGCACAAAGAGTTTACATTTTCCTGTGGTGAACTATCGGCGGGAATGTACTTTGTAAAGGTGTATTATAATGATTGTAATAGAATCATTAAATTTTTGAAGCAGTAATTTTTAACCTATTCTTTGCCTATAAAACTCCGGTGAAAAAATTTGCAGGTTATATATATTGTATTATACATAAAAATTAAATTAAATAAATGAATAAGTGTTACAGCAGTAAAATATGGGGACTTGCCTTTATTATATGGTCATCTGGTATAGGTGCGCAAAATGTCGCCATTAATACATCCGGATCGGTGGCGGTAAATAATTCCGTGCTGCTGGACCTTAGCAATAATCTTACCAACGGAACAGCAGGTTTTTTGGCTCCTTATGCCGCACTTACCGCTACCAATGCTGCTGCCCCGCTGGCTGCCCCCTCTGCCGGATTAATTGTTTACAACACAGCAACAGCCGGCGTTTCACCAAATAATGTTATTCCCGGCTACTATTATTGGGACGGAGCAAAATGGCAACTCATTCTCACAGGTTCCGGAAGTACAACCCTTGCCTGGACCATAATGGGTAATGCAGGAACTAATCCCGCTTCAAATTTTTTAGGAACTACCGACACGAAGGATTTAGTTTTGAAAGCAAATAGTACAGAAGGGCTCCGCTTGACTTCTGTTGTTGGCCCTGCTCTACCCCGCATAGGAATAAATGATGCCACCCCGGCTGCAAAAGGTTCTGCCATGCTTGAATTAAAAGGAACTGATGCCAGCCAGTATGGCCCGCATATTCAATACCTCACTTCAGCTGATGCATACCCTGTTTCACAAACTTTAAACTGGAGTCATGACGATATATCCATTAATTTTGATGCCTATTGGGATGGCCCCGGAAGTCAATGGAAGTCTGCTTACACATCAACACCATCTTTCCAGGTTTTGAAATATACCAGCAAATTCTGGATTCGTAATGCGGCTGCACTTCCTGCAGGAACGGGCCCGGTTGCATGGCAGCCTGGCTTTGTAATGACAGGAACTGGTTTGGTTGGAATGGGCACTTCTACACCGGAGGAAAATTTAACTGTTAACTCCGGATTGAACATTGATGAATTAAACCTGGATAATGGTACATTACCTGCAGCTCCGGACTATGCATTGACTTTTGGTTTGGCCAGCGGTGAGGGTATTGGATCGCAGCGTACAACCGGGGCAAAAGAATTCGGGTTGGATTTTTACACTTCCTTCACTGAAAAAATGACACTTATCAATAATGGTAATTTGGGTGTTTCGAATACCGCACCCACAACGTTATTGCAAGTGGGCAATGCAGCAACTGCTACCGGCAAATTATCGGTTTATTCACAGGATTATCAGTTTGGCCAAATTCAAATTGGGAACCCTACTGCCAATTCAGAAGCAAGCATGCAGTTTATAAGTGGCGTAACGGCATTCGGTTCCGCAGCAACATCTACCGGTGGTAGCGCCTATTCATGGAACATTGGTGCCGGAACTTATCTTCTGGGTGGAAATAAATTTGTTATTTCAAATGTTGCGGCAGGCGCTATTATGACATTCACATCTGCTGGCCTGGTGGGCATTGGAGCAACCGGACCAAACAGGGAATTGGAAATTGGAGGAGGTACAAACACCATGAGAATTGATGGAATAGCATCCGGAAACACTTTTTATTCCACCATTACACCTGCCACAGCAGCGGCAAGTGTAATGTTTACAAACAATACTACAGGTGATGTTCAGG
>DATHNK010000312.1:0-2423 GCA_035486075.1 Bacteroidia bacterium | reverse complement strand
CACCGGGGTTTACCATGCGTATCCGGTTGTTCCATGCATCTGCAATATATACGTCGCCGGGAGCTCCTGTTAAGAATATATTCTGGGGGAAGTTTATTTCAGCGCTGGTGGCCTGTCCACCGTCTCCTGAAAATCCTCCGCTTGAATTTCCGGCGAAAGTAGTTATGTAAAATGTTTGTGAAAAACTAAGAAACGAAAAGCAAAAAATGAGGAATAAAAAACAAATGAACTTCGGGGGTAAACATATTATATGCTTCATAACAAATTGATTTGAGAAGTAAAGATAATAAAAAATCCTCAACAGAATTTATCTTTCAAGAATTACCTTCCTCCTTTCAATCATCTCATGTTTTTATTCAATACCCTATAATAAATGTCGTTGGGCTGGAAAATTTAATCAAATTGGACACTCCCCTGTTCATAACATACTCCTTCCATTTTTGGTGATTTAATTTATCTTTGCACCCCTAATGTAAAAACCATGCGGAAAAAGGCAACGGTGTTTGCAAGTATTTCTGGTTGTATAGCGGTGATTCTCGGTGCCTTAGGCGCTCACGCCCTAAGCAATTATGTTGAATCGGGAGTGATAAGCGAAAAGATGCTTCATGCCTATGAAACGGCTGTGCATTATCAACTGCTCCATTCCATAGCAATTATAGCCATAGTTGCCCTGCAATTAAAGTTCCCGATGTACTTTAAACCCCTGATATACTTAATGATGACAGGGATAGTTTTATTTTCAGGCTCTATATATCTCCTTGTTCTCGGCGACTTTTTGAAGATCAATATGAACTGGGTAGGTCCTCTCACACCATTAGGCGGATTATGCTTAATAGCCGGATGGTTTGTTTTATTCCTTTCAGCCCTCAAATTCAAGGAGAAAGATATCCCTCCTACTAACCCTCCAACCAAAGAATGAAATATAAAGCATATGCATCAAAACTGGTTCAGATAGCTGACCTTTCTTATACTACTGCCATATTAGGCTGGGATCAGGAAACCTATATGCCCGAAAAAGGGGCAGGATTTCGCGCCCAGCAAATTTCTACCCTTTCAGGAATGCTCCATGAAAAGATCACGGATAAAGAATTCGGAAAGATCCTTAAAAAACTGAATGAAAACACTAAGAAACTTACTGAAAAGCAAAAGAGAAACGTTGCCCAAACCCTGAAAGATTACAAACGGCAAAAGAAATATAGCCGGGAGTTTGTTGAATTATTGAGTAAGACCACATCAGAATGTTTCCAGGCTTGGCAAAAGGCAAGAAAAGAGAATAATTTTAAGCTCTATGCCCCACATCTAACCAAGATGATTGCACTGAAACGCAAAGAAGCTGAAATACTTGGATACAAAAAACATCCTTATGATGCCCTGCTTGATCAATATGAGCCGGGAGCAAGAGTAGCGGATTTAGATATTCTGTTTAAAGATGTGCGCAGTCAGTTAGTGGCATTTGTTAAAAAAGTAGCTGCCGCAAAACAGAACGATGATAAATTCATGTATTTGCATTATCCCAAAGATAAGCAATGGGATTTTGGCATTGAATTACTAAAACAAATGCACTTCGATTTTGAAGCCGGCCGGCAAGATTATTCAGCTCATCCGTTCACTACCAGTTTTAGTTCGAAGGATGTACGTTTAACAACCCGTGTCTCCGAAGATAACTTCAAGTCAATGATTTGGAGTTGTATTCATGAAGGCGGACATGGTTTATACGAACAAGGATTGCCGGAAAGCGAATATGGTTTGCCTTCAGGCGAGGCCATATCACTTGGGATTCACGAATCACAATCAAGGTTATGGGAAAATATGGTGGGAAGAAGTCTTCCTTACTGGAAAGCAAATATTAAAACCGCCCGGAAATATTTCCCTGAAAACCTGAATAATATTACTGCAGAACAGTTTTGCAAAGCATCGAATATTGTAACTCCTTCATTTATCCGTACCGAAGCTGACGAATTAACCTATCATTTCCATATTCTCATACGTTATGAGATAGAAAAGGCATTGATGGAAGGGAAGCTGCAAGTGAAGGACTTACCAGCTTACTGGAATGCCAAATACAAAGAATACCTGGGTGTAAAAGTTCCGGACGATGCACATGGCGTATTACAGGATATACATTGGTCGCATGGCAGTTTGGGTTATTTTCCTACTTATTCATTAGGAAGTTTTTACGCGGCACAGTTTTTTGCAACTGCCAAAAAAGAAGTAAAATCACTCGAAAAGAATATAGAAAATGGTAATTTGCTCCCCTTGCTGGAGTGGCTCAGGGAGAAGATTCACAAACATGGCAAATACTATTCTGCCGAGGAGTTATGCAAGAAAGTTACGGGCGAAAAATTGAACTTTAAATATTTTATGGACTATGCCACCGCTAAGTATTCGGCGTTATACGATATAAAATAGAATATTAAACCTAC
>DATHNK010000311.1:0-8662 GCA_035486075.1 Bacteroidia bacterium | reverse complement strand
ACGAATAAACCCATCCGCATTAAATTATACGTGAGTAACTGTATTTAAAAGGGTATTGAGGACAGAGAACAGGATAAAAACGATACTACTGATAAAGGCAGCCCGCCTGTGTTTTGGGTTGGTGAGCGAATAATAATCTTCCATAATAAATACAAGGCGCGTTGGCATATAAAGCACAATGGCATACACGGATAAAAACAACGGGTATCCGATTATGTTTACTATGGTAGCCTTAACACCCCAATAATCAGTAAAAGAAGGATGATCACGAAGTAGCCGGGTAACGGCCAGTTGCCAGATAACCGTATAAAGCACGGTAGTGGTTATGGTAATAATTATATCTGCTGTAAAATCCAACCACTTGGGCGGAGCTTGGGGAATCTCGTCTTCCCAGCCTCCTTTTTTATTAGGAGTAATAAACAAGCCTTTATACGCCATTATTCCCCATTTTATAAGTACGAAAGTTACCACATAAGGGAATAAAGAAGAATCGGAAGGAAGTGCGGGATCGATGATTTTCAGCATCCAGATATTAGGTACCAGGCTAAACAATAATGCCCCACCTATCATGAATGATTCTGCAATACTTAGGCAGCCCATGCGTTGTGAAAAGAATTCCTTATGCTGGTATATGTAATACTTTATAGTGCGGAACTTTACGAAATAAGCGGCAAAATCCAGGATGAGAATACTTATTAGGAAATACGCAAACTGTGGATTAGCTTCTACAAAGGTATTTTCGAAATATTTATCGGATTGTTCCAGAAGATAACCTCCAAAGAAATACCCTACAAACCAAAACAGAAGCAGGAAAACAAGGTTCCGCAAGGCCCCTTTGTAATCCCTTAAAAAAGAGACAAAGAAAAGAAAATTGAAAATTCCGGGGTTTATTCCCATTCATTCATTGTTTTTGCCTGATACCCTTTTGTTTTTACACTTAAGGAATCAAATATAAAACAACTATTAGATTAGGGGAACAACACATTAAAAAATCACTTGGTCTTGGTGATTAAAACCGCTATAGGCCCTATTTGTGAACCATTAATGTTATAAATCCAGTTATGGCTACCCAAAAAATAGATACCGGAATAAGTATTTTCCAGCCCAAATTCATGAGTTGGTCGAAACGAAAACGGGGAACAGTCCAGCGTACCCACATAAAGAAAAATATAAAGAAGAATATTTTTGCAAAAAGGAAAACCACCCCCAAGATAGCCATAGTATTGGGCGACAACCCCAACCTGCCTATAAATGGCATATTATATCCTCCAAAGTACAGTGTTGAAATGATGGCCGATGAAATGAACATATTGATGTATTCGGCAAAAAGATAGAAACCCAATTTCATACTGCTATATTCGGTGTGATAACCCCCAATCAATTCCGAATCACTTTCAGGCAGATCAAAAGGAGTACGGTTAGTTTCAGCAAATGCACATACAAGGAATATTATAAAACCAACGGGCTGATAAAAAACGTTCCAGTGCCAGCCTGCCTGTTGTGCCGCGATCTCTTTCAGGCTAAGGGTTCCGGTATGCATTACCAACGCAATAATGGCAAGTCCCATAGCCACTTCGTAGCTAATCATTTGGGAAGAAGCCCTTAATGCTCCGAGTAAAGAATATTTATTGTTAGAAGCCCATCCGCCAATCATAATACCATACACGCCAATGGAAGTAATAGCCATTACATACAGTATGCCGATATTAATGTCTGTTACTTGTAAAGAAAATTCATGGCCCGCAATGTGGAGTGAAGTTCCCCAGGGAATTACAGCCCCCGTGATACAAGAGGTAAACATGGCTATACTCGGGCCAAGGATAAACAGGAATTTATTGGATACATCCGGAATAATTTCTTCTTTCATAAACATTTTAACCCCGTCAGCCAGCGGTTGAAGGATACCGAAAGGTCCGGCGCGGTTAGGGCCAAGCCTGTCCTGCATAAAGGCAGCCACCTTGCGTTCGGCATAAGTGGAGTACATAGCGATCAACAGTGAAATGAGAAACACTATCACCACCAGAACTACCTTATATATTATGAAGAGAGAGAGACTCAATTAGGAATTAGGAATTAAAAATTAGGAATTATTGTACTTCTAAACGTTGCAAATTTTTTATTTTAAATATGGGCCAGGGTCGGCTTTATCTATCATTTTAGGATCGGTAAACTTACCCAATTTCAATTGTTCTTCGTGTTCGTAATGGTTTGCCGAGATCACCGAATGGTTGTCAATATGCGTTGGATGTTCAATTACCCAATCAGACGCTTTTTTCTTATCAAAGCGGCATTCGTTGCAAATAAAATCTATCGCTTCATTGTTTTCATCCTTGCGGGCTGTAACACGCAGTACTTCTTCGCCCTTCATCCATAAAGCCACTTTACCGCAGCATTTTTTGCAATCGCGGTGGGCATCCATAGGCTTGGTGTACCATACACGGCTCTTAAACCTAAAGGTCTTATCGGTTAACGCACCTACAGGGCATACGTCAATCATATTGCCCGAAAACTCATTATCTATATTTTTCTGAACAAAGGTGCTTATTTCAGCCACATCGCCACGATTCATAACGCCATGTACACGTTGAGGAGTAAGCTGTTCGCCTACTTTCACACAACGGTAGCAGAGTATGCACCTGGTCATGTGCAGCTTTATCTTATCGCCTATATCTTCCTTTTCAAATGTGCGGCGCGGAAATTCGTAGCGGGTTTTTGCGAGGCCATGTTCATAGCCTAAATCCTGCAACTTGCATTCTCCGGCCTGGTCGCAAATAGGGCAATCGAGCGGGTGGTTGATAAGCAGGAACTCCACAACCCCTCTGCGGGCTTCGGTTACCTCCGGCGAGGTAGAACTCAATACCACCATACCATCTTGTACCGTTGTAGAACAGGAAACAACCAGTTTAGGCATAGGGCGAGGGTCCTTGGTAGAACCGGCTGCCACTTTTACCAAACAAGTACGGCAATAACCGCCAGTGGTTTTCAGTTTGCTGTAATAGCACATGGCGGGAGGTACAACCTTGCCGCCTATCATGCGGGCTGCATTCAGAATCGTAGTGCCCTCGGGCACTTCTATCTCTATACCGTCTATCGTTACCTTGACCATTTCATTTTAATTAATAATTAGTAATTAGCAATTAGTAATGAATCACAATCGGTTCCATGATTGCTAATTACTAATTATTAATTCCTAATTATCATTTCGCGGCGCAAAGTTATTCTTTTTTGGAAACGCAAAAAGAGGGTAGGGAAAATTGTTGGGGTGATATTAATCAGGCAAGGTGTTTTTGCTTATTTTTGCATGAAAGGATTAAAGTGCCAACAGTATTTTACAGGAATGGGTTCCGGTTCTATTTTTGGAGTGAAGAAGGAAATGAACCTGCACATATCCATATAAATAAAGGTAATGGCACTGCGAAATATTGGTTGGCTCCAAAAATTGAGTGTGAATTTACCTACGGTTTTAAATTAAGTGAAGAAAGATACATACGGGAAACGATACAAAAAGAGTATAAAACATTAATTGCCGCCTGGAATGAGTACAGCAAAAGAAAAAACAATAATTAAACGAGCCAGCGACCCGCTTGAGAGGCTGATTTATGAACACAATTTTTATATTGTTGATGTGGTAGTTCGCAAGGAACTAAATATGATGGTGATATTTTTAAATACCCACAAACTGCTCAATTTAAAAATCTCCGATTACCCGAGACTGAAAAATGCCACACAAAAACAGCTTGACAAATGGAAACTTATTGCAGGTGGCGTAGGTATTCATTGGGAAGAACTGGATGAAGACCTTTCTTTAAAAGGATTTATTAATTCCATTAAATCAAAGGGCGAACGGGGAAAGCTTGTAAAGCTTACCAATAAGAAAGATATGGTGGTGGTGGAATAGGCCAACCTATTCAGTCGGTATATTTTTCTCTTGACAATACTTTTCAACTTCCGTATCATTTTTAAAATAGTCATCACAAAATTCATCAAATTCCTTTTCAGTTGAATTGTAATACCTTTCTTCAGCGGTCATTATCTTTTCTGTCTGCTCAATAAATTTTTCAAACTCTTCGTTGATTTTGCAAAGTTTATCAATAGTTTTAAAGTCTAAATCACGTTCTTTTGCTGGAAAAAGAACCTTACTTTCATAGGGGTTTGCATTAAGTTGAATTATTCCAATCCCAAACGATTGACTTAATCTTTCTATTTCATCTGTTAGACTTCCGCTGAACTCAAATGCTACTAAATAGCCATAATTTGCCCAACTTGAATTTGAAACTGATTGAAAAAAAGCTTTTTTCAATTCGGAATCACTGTTAATCTCTCTTTTTATTTCGTAAGAACTTAATTTGCAGATATCCGCACTATTAATGGCTTTTAAGAAATTTTGGCTTGCTTTTGCCAGTAAATTTAAAAACTGAATACCGACCATATCTGGATGTGTCCATATCTGGTTGCTGTCTTTTCCATACTTAGATTGTTCATGAAAGATTGTCTTTGAATAAATACTTGTTGATTTTAAGTAACTGCTCAATAATTTATGCAAATCCCTTTCATCATAGGATTTCACTTTCTCTACCTTACTTGGTCCTCTCTCATTAGTTTTAATTGCATGGTCAAGATTTATATTCTGTTCATCTTTGGTTAAATAGTACAAATAAATCCCACTAGGCTGATTGATTCTTTTTATTCTATTATCCCCTTTCCTTATAAAATCTCCAAGCTGTGCTGATACTGTCATAGCAGGGGTTTTAGCATTGCTAAAATCATAATAGTTATACTTAATTATATGATTACATATATCCATAGAGTTAGCAGTTCCCATGATATCTTCTAAGCTTTTTAATATGGCTTCTTTCACGGTCATTTTCGTACAGTGTTTATTTTGATTAAGTCTTTATTATTCCAACAAAAGTAAAAAAATCACACATATCGTTTTAAAACCTTTATACCTTTGTTCAGTTATGAACAAAGTCTGGTATGCATCGAGCGGTAAGTGGTATACGGAGGAAGGAGAACCTATGTTTTTCAAACCCCATGACTTTGCTTGGGCGGTGGATATTGAAAACCATTGGGAGGAGATAAAACCTGAGTTACAGGCTTTGGTAAAGGAAACCGACAAAGCATTTACATCTAATAAATATGTTGGCCTCACCAAAGATGATTCCTGGAGTTCCTATACGTTTCTTTTCTGGCAAATAAGGGTTAAGAAACCCCGTTTGGGTGAACGCTGCCCTGTGCTTAATAAATACCTGCAACAAGTTCCCGGGCTGGTATCTTTTTCCATGAGCCGGATTGCTCCGCATACTGCCTTAGACCCGCACCGCGGAGATACCAATGCCGTAATGCGCTGCCACCTCGGTATAGAAGTTCCGGCAGGATTGCCTGATTGCGGCCTCCAGGCTGGTACGGAACAACAAGCCTGGGGTGAAGGAAAATGGCTATTCTTTAATGATGCTTACAAACACTCCGCCTGGAACCATACAGACAAAAGGCGCATCGTTATAATAATGGATGTCATCAGGCCGGAGTTCCTTTATAAATCAAGAAGGATTTGCGCCAATATACGTGCCCGGCATTTTGTAATACAAATACAAAGCAAAGTCAAAATCATTAAATATTTAAAATATTTGGTGAAAGCTCCCCTTTTTGGGATAGTGTACACGGTTACGTATTTTATTCATAATCAGGAGCTATAACATAACACCAGTAAAATTGTCATTCTGATCCGCCGGTTGGCGGAGAAGAATCTCAGTTTAACAGAGATCCTTCGCTATACTCAGGATGACAAAGTCATGGGATTGAAATTGCGGCGGTTACAATTTACAAACCTAATGCTTGGTATTTCCATTATATTTTTACTTTTGCCTTTATACTTCACGAACTTTTAACTTTACAAACTTTCAACTGCCTATGTCACTTTGGAGAAAAAAGTCTATTACAAAATTATTACTCGACGCTGAGAATTCTACCCACGGATTAAAAAAGACCTTGTCGGCCCCATCGTTGGTGGCGCTGGGTATTGGCGCTATTATCGGGGCAGGTTTGTTTGTGCGTACAGCAGCAGCAGCCGGAGAACATGCCGGTAATGCAGTAACGCTTTCCTTTATTGTTGCTGCCATTGGTTGCCTTTTTGCAGGGTTGTGCTATGCTGAGTTTGCATCTATGATTCCTATTGCGGGCAGCGCCTATACGTATGCTTACACCACTATGGGTGAATTAGTGGCCTGGATAATTGGCTGGGCATTAGTTTTGGAATATGCATTGGGTGCAGCAACCGTATCTATCGCCTGGAGTGAATATTTAAACAACCTATTGGGGGGCTCAATACCCTACCAGTGGTGCCATTCACCGATGGAAACCAGTGCCGCTGGTGTGCATGGAATTCTGAATGCACCTGCTCTTTTCATATTATTGGTTTTATCACTTTTACTTATTAGGGGAACATCGGAAAGCGCCAAGGTAAATGCTGTTATTGTCTTTGTAAAAGTGGGTATTGTATTGCTTTTTATCGCCATTGGCTGGAAGTTTATCAACCCTGCCAACCATACTCCTTACCTTATTCCCGATAATGCTCCTCCTGTTCCACTTGGCGGAGGAAAAGTATACGATTATTCTCCTGCTGTCAACCACGGATGGTTAGGTGTATTGCGTGGAGCAGCTGTTGTGTTCTTTGCATTCATTGGGTTTGATGCCGTATCCACTGCGGCTCAGGAAACCAAAAATCCGAAACGGGATATGCCAATCGGTATTCTAGGTTCGCTGGCAATTTGTACGGTGTTATATATTTTATTCTCCCACGTACTTACCGGAGTTGCACCTTACACCGACTTTGTAAAAGCAGGGAAAGAAGCATCTGTAACATACGCCATACAACATTATATGGCAGGCTTCAGCTGGCTGGGCACTTTGATATCGGTTGCCATTTTAGCAGGGTTTTCATCGGTAATATTGGTAATGCTATTGGGACAGTCTCGCGTGTTTTATTCCATGTCAAATGACGGATTGTTACCCAAAGCATTCTCCGATTTACATCCAAAATACCGTACACCGTACAAAGCCAATTTAATTCTGTTCGTTTTTGTAGGATTGTTTGCAGCATTTATTCCTGGTAGCGTAGCGGGCGACTTAACATCAATAGGTACATTGCTTGCTTTTGTGTTGGTTTGTTTAGGCATTATGATCATGCGTGTAAAAGACCCTGACAGGCCACGTCCATTCCGGGCTCCGTTGGTTCCGTTAATTCCTATATTAGGTATTCTGGTTTGCGGCGCCATGATTGCAACCCTTGATAACACTACCCTTTTAACGGCTTTCGGTTGGATGATAGGCGGGCTGTTTATTTACTTCCTTTATAGCCGCAGCCATAGCAATCTGCATACGCATCATTTGGATGAAATACCCCCTCCAAAGGAAAACATCTAAATAGTGATGAGAGATAAACGATAAGTGATGAGTAAATAAAACACCACTTATCTCTTATCACTTATAACTTATCACTATTTTGTATATTTGCCGCCAGATAGGTATTACAAAAAGAGATGTTTCTCTACAATCGCGTTAATAAAAAAGAACTCAGGGAAAAAGTCGCAGCCGAGCCATTCCGCCGGATTACGATGTCATTCTACCGTTATGTTCATATTGATGAACCGGAAAAATTGCGCGATGAACTCTATGCCTATTGGCAAAGCCTGAATGTGTATGGAAGAATTTATTTGGCGCACGAAGGAATCAACGCACAGATAAGCGTTCCTGAACATTTTGTAATGGATTTCACTAATTACCTCTATAAGAATCCACTCTTTAAAGATGTGCCAATAAAGCAGGCCGTAGAAGACGATAGCAAATCATTTTTCGCGCTTAAAATGAAAGTGAAGCCCAAGATTGTAGCTGACGGTTTGCGTGATAATACATTTGACCCGAGCGATACTGGGACGAGATTAGATGCTCTTACTTTCAATAAAAAATTATCAGAGCCCGATACGTTCGTAGTCGATATGCGCAATAATTACGAAAGCGAGGTGGGCCGTTTTGAAAATGCTATCTGCCCAAACGTGAAAACCTTCCGTGAACTATTACCTAAAGCAGTAAAAGAATTAGAAGATAAGAAAGATAAAAACCTTTTACTCTATTGCACCGGGGGGATACGCTGTGAAAAGGCGAGCGCCTATTTAAAACATCACGGATTTAAAAATGTTTACCAGCTGGATGGAGGCATTATTCAATATGCACGTGAGATGGAAAGATTAGGAATGAAATCGAAATTTATTGGAAAGAATTTTGTGTTTGACGAACGCATGGGCGAACGCATAACCCAGGATATATTAGGTAAATGTTACAGTTGCGGAAATGCAAGCGACAGGCAGATAAATTGCGAACTTCTCTCATGCCACACACTTATAATTCAATGTGAGAAGTGTGCCGCAGAAATGAAAAGTTTTTGCAGTGATAAATGTTATAATGAGTATACAAAGTCAGCGGCAAAGGCAGGCTGAAATTTATTAGGAATTAAAATCAGGGATCGGAAGGCAAGCAACATGAGATTGTCATGTTGAGCGAAGCGAAACATCTCAATAGTTCTGAGATTCTTCACTTCGTTCTGAATGACAATACAGATAAAATATTGGAATGAAAAAAAGATGGAACATGAAAGAACAGGCTCCGC
>DATHNK010000310.1:0-2890 GCA_035486075.1 Bacteroidia bacterium | reverse complement strand
ATTTGAAATAGTACTAATGTAATAAATTATTAACCAATAAAATTTAAACAATATGACACTTATAAAATGGTCTAAACCAAGCGTTATTAACCATGGGAATGATGTATTCTCCTGGAGCCCACTATCTGTTATGGATGATTTCTTTTCTTCTCAAATGAGCGGAAGGGCATCTTTTGTTCCTGCCGTAAACATTTCCGAAAAGGAAACTAACTTCCTGGTGGAGGTTTCAGCTCCCGGATTTAAAAAGGAAGACTTTAAAATTCTTTCTGAAAATGGGGTGCTGACAATTTCCAGCGAACATACCGAAGAAAAAAAAGAAGAAAATGCTAAATTCACCCGCAGGGAGTTTCGTAAGGGTTCTTTTTCCAGGAGCTTTACACTTCCTGAAAATGTGAATACTGAAAACATTTCCGCTGCTTATGAAAATGGAGTTCTTTCTGTAGAACTACCCAAAAAAGAAGTAGAGGCTAATAAAGCAGCTAAGGAAATTAAGGTTTCCTAAAAGCTAAAAACCATGAAATAAAAAAGGCACCATTTGGTGCCTTTTTTTATGAATTCAATGCCTTCAATAATTCCTTCATATCAGAAACCTTATCATGGTCATCCATATTAGTATATGATGTGATAAGATTACGAATGAGTCTCTTAATGATCTCCACATTGGAGCAGGGAAGATAAAAGGATTTTTGGGGGTCTATAGCCAATTGATTGAGGAAAATATCTATTTCTCTTTTGCTGAAAATGGCTCCCTTGCTGAAGGGGTTAATGTAGAACATAACATTGTCTTCTTTGTTTTCAGAAGCGAATATCAGTTCATCAATATATACCATTACAAAATGCTGGGGCAGGTTTACCCCGTATACCGAAAGATTCAGCTTTTGGCAAATGGTTAAATAAATTATTGCCAGTGAAAGCGGGTTCCCTTTTTTAGATTCCAGTACTTTGTTGATATAGGAATTTTCAGGAGCCGTATAGTTTTCCGTGTTGCCTACAAAACGGTGAACATCAAAGAAAATATGGTTAATTACCCTTATTTTTTCCAATGCGGTTAGCTGGTCATTCATTTCCAGCCAAACATCCTGGTGTATCTGGCGGATACCTTCGTGTATTTTGGCTTCATCCAGTTCAGGGTAATGGTATTTAGCAATCAGAATAGCGCCTTCCAGCAGGTCGGGCGTTTCTTTTTGCTTCCATTCCGAAATGGCTTCCAGGGTCTTATCGAACTGTATGCGGTGAATTATATTTTCAATACGGGTTTGCAATACCATGCTGGCGGAACTTTCCCAGGCATCTTCCAGCACCGGAATCGCTTCTTCTCCCAATCCCAGTATCTTTCCTTTTATAGTGCTGAATATCCTTTCATCAGGGTCGTCCAGCAGGTTAATGAGGGCGTTTACTTCTTTTTTGTTTAAATCTGCCATAGGTAGGTTTTTCTAATGTTTTCCAATTCTTACGTAAACAAATTAAAAAAGTTAGATTTGAAAGTTTAAAGGCAGAAGCCGCGGTTCTGAAGTCAAGGAATCTACCAATTCTCCTGATATTAGCTTATTCAGTGTTTGAATATGTCTTGATGTAAATAATCCAATTCCATTGGTAACGTCTGAGAATGAGGGTGGATCCTGGTTAATAGTGAGTGATGGCTGGCTAAGTGTAACGTAGGTGTTCAAATCATCGGACCCACTGCTGAAAATGACACCGACAGAATCTATGTATCTTTTAACAAATGGATTAACAGGAATGGAAGCAACCAGGTCTGATATAATCCCCTGGCCGGTAACAGCCTGAGATAGTTGCACCCCGCCTGTAAGAATGGGTGATGTTTGAGGTGCAAAAACTTCGTCAAACGATTTCAGGGCTGTATCCCCGTTTTGGGTTTCTGTATAGTAAAAACGAAGGGTTAACTGGTATATACGTGTATTTGGGGTTGTAGTCCAGGTCATGGTTGGAGGATATTGGGTATTAAAATCAATATAAAAGGTTTTCGCCGTTGTAAAATTAGACGGGCTATTAAACGAAATATCAGAAAGCAGGCTGGTTGAACCGGTTAATTTTTTGCCTGTTCTTGTATTGGTAACTACCAGGCTATAATAGTCATTGGGGTTCAACTTTTCTTTGGTATAATAAAGCAACTGTTTGGGATAGGAAAATGTTCCGGGCCCTAATGGAACTGTGGTTGTGGTATCCAGGGTTACTGAAGTAACTGCGCTGGTACTTGTGTTGGAGTCTCTGAGAACAGCGGTAATACTGCTCACCGGGTAGTAAATGGAATCATATACCTGGGCCATGGTATAAGCATTACCCAGGCCTTCATAAGCCTTGTTTATGCGGATGTAATGGATGGCGTCGTTCTGATCCATCAGGCCATATACTACGCTAACATCCTTGTAAGGAGCCAGTATATTTATTTTGTTATTGCAGGAGGTGTAAAGTATTGCAGATAGCGCCAGGAGGGCGGGAATTTTTTTAAAATTCATTTCTTTTATTCAATATTATTTTTTTGCTACAAACCATTAGTCTATAGCTTTTTGCAAATATATGCATTATAGTTTAAAGTTTGTAAAGTTAATAAAGACGAAAACTTACATTTTACTTTCCGGGTTTTCAACCTTGTGAGTCCTAAGAACTTCATTTGGTCTTCCTTGTTCTCAAAACTGAAAGTTTAAGCCGGCATAAGCGGCTCCGTGTACTAAAGTATCTATCACGTTACTGCCAACTCTTTCATAGTTGGTTTGTGTGTGCCTGCATGTGAATAGCCCAACCCCGTTTTCCAGGTCGCTGAAAGATGGCACATCCTGGTTTATACCCAGGGGAGGCTGGCTCAATTGTATATAGGTATTAAAATCATCGGATCCGGATGTGAACATAATGCCAGCTGAATCTACATACCTTG
>DATHNK010000309.1:0-4520 GCA_035486075.1 Bacteroidia bacterium | reverse complement strand
GATTGAAAAACAAAATGAAAAAGTAAGCGTTCCGAATTCTTCCGGTAAGAAAATAGATTTTGTGCTTTTTGATCCGGACAACCAGGTGATGAAAACAGTTTCTTTTCACAAACCTTTTGAAATGCTGAAAGTACAGGCTATGAAGGCGGAAAATATGCTGGATAGGCTGGATGCCGTGGAAGCTATGAAGGGAATTGATTTCGACACGAAAAGGGGTGCTCTTATAAATGTGTTTAATAAAGAAACCTTTCAGGCTGTTAAAGCAGCTGTGGTGGCGCAATTGGTAAATGATACCAATACCCAAAGCAGAACGCTGATAAGAAAAGCAATAAATGATAAAGATGTGCTGGTGCGGAAATCAGCGCTTTCAAGTATCACAACTATTCCTGTCGATTTAATTCCCGATTATGAGAAGTTGCTGAGTGATTCTTCTTATGATATTATTGTAAGCACATTAAACCTGCTTTACACCGGTAATTTTATTAAAATGCCCCAATACCTGGATGCTACAAAAGGCATTACAGGAACGCTAGGGCGGAATGTGGAGATAAAATGGCTGGAACTTTCTGCAGCAAGTGCAAAGGATGTACAGTTTATTTACAAATTGGTTGAGTACACAGGTAAATCTTATGAATTCCGTACAAGGGTAAATGCTATGCAGGCACTAAAGAGGCTGGATTATTTCGATGAAAATTTGTTAACCAATCTATTAGATGCCATTCCAAGTTCCAACGGCAGGCTTGCAGGCCCTGCTTCTGAAGTATTGCAATTCTTCTACTCAGAGGATTTGCATAAGAACATTATAAACAGTGTTATTAAAAATGGGAAATGGGAGGGCTGGCAATTGGCTGCAATTAAGAAGGTGGTTAATTAAACTGAGTTTAGTGACATGGACACTCTTGCTTACTCTATGCCTGCTGAAAAACCACATCAGTATTCATTCTTATTATTCTTAATCACACCATTCAGTTGCTTCACTATCTTACAAAGCCAGCATGCTAAATGAGTTATTTCCCTGCTAAAAATTACGTGGAATCAATCTTTTTTACTATTTTTGGTTAAATATTAACCGATGTCATACACTGGATTAAACTTAAATATTATGAGATCACTTACCATTACATTATCGGCATTGCTGTTCATTGTTATATCTGCATCTGCCCAATGGCAGCAAATCGGTCCCTCCGGATTGGATGTAACTGCTCTTGCCTCAAGCGACACGAACATCTTTGCGGGGACTTATAGCAGTGGAATATTTCTCTCTACCAATAACGGTAGTAGTTGGAAAGCGGTGAATACCGGGCTGGCAGACACCAGTATTTATTGCCTTGCCATAAACGGAAGATATATCTTTGCAGGAACTTTTGACGGGGTATATGTATCTACCAACAATGGTAGCACTTGGTCGTCGGCAAGTAATGGGCTGCCGACATATATTCCTGTTACAGCTATTGCCATAAGCGGTATTAATATTTTTGCGGGGACGAATGGTGCAGGAGTATATTTTTCCAACGATAACGGTGGAAGTTGGACAGCGGTGAATACCGGGTTAGGAGACGTTTATGTTCAGTCTCTTACTATATGCAACACGGATATCTTTGCGGGGACTTGTGGCGGTGGTGCTTATGTCTCCAACAACAACGGCAACAGTTGGACTGCGGTGAATAATTCACTGCCCTCAAGCAGCTATATTACTGCCTTTGCCGTGAGCGGTTCCAATATGTTTGCAGCCATGGTTTATAGTGAAGGAATATATTACTCCTCCGATGGCGGTAACAGTTGGCTGGCGGTGAATACAGGGATACCCTTTGGCACTTATGTTTATTCCCTTGCCATAAGCGGCACAAATATTTTTGCGGGGACAAATTATGGCATATATCTCTCCATCAATAATGGCAACAGTTGGTCGGCAGTGAATTCCGGGCTGACAGACACGAATGTTTATTCCCTTACCGTGAGTGATACGAATATCTTTGCCGGAACCGGGAGTGGAGTATATCTCTCTACCAATACCGGCAATAACTGGACGGCGGTGAAAACAGGGATGCCCCCGCCTTCAAACATTAATGTTTATTCCCTTGCCGTGAATGGTACCAATGTTTTTGCGGGAACTTACGGATATGGCGTGTATCTCTTCCCTAATACCGGCACTAATTGGACCTCCATAAATTATGGGCTGCCCGCATGGACTGATGTTACTGCCCTTACCGCATACAACTCGTCTGTTTATGCAGGTGGTGACGGAGAGTTTAGCGCCGCTGATAATGGCAGCGTCTGGATAGGGATGCCTTCAGGGCCCATAAACTCTAATCTTAATGCCCTGGCCATGTACAACTCGGATATTTTGGCAGGGGGGTATTATAACCTGTATCTTTCAACTAACCGAATAAATTGGGCAACTTACAATAATGGTATACCCTCAAACACAGATGTTGCTTGCTTTGCTCAGAGTGGTCCGGATGTTTTTGCAGGTACTTTTGGTTATGGAGTTTATTTCGCCACCAGTATCAGTAGTGGTTGGGGAGCGGTGAATACCGGGCTGCCCGCAAATGCGGATGTTTCTGCACTTGCCGTGAACGGTACAGATATTTTTGCGGGGACTTATGGTGACGGGGTGTATCTTTCCATTAATAATGGTGCAAGCTGGACAGCGGTGAATACCGGGCTGCCGGCAAATGCTCTTGTTATGGCCTTTGCTGTGAGTGGCGTAAATATCTTTGCAGGGACTTATGGTAATGGAGTGTATCTCTCGACCAATAACGGTAACAGTTGGACGGCGATGAATTCCGGGCTACCGGCAAATACCACTGTTACTGCCCTTGCAGTGAACGGTACGAATATCTTTGCGGCTACTAACAATGGTTGTTTCGATCTCTCATTACTACTAGTCACTGGAACTAACAAAATAGAGGATGATAATGAGCAGATTAGCATTTACCCAAATCCGAACAAGGGCAATTTTAGAATGCAACTACCGGATATAGAACAAGGAACATCGAATCCCGAAACGAATTCGGGACAAGTTATTGAAATATATAACGTTTTAGGTAAACAGGTTTATTCGAAAATATGCAACATTCCATATTCAACACTCAACATTGATTTAAGCGGCCAACCCACAGGTATTTATTTTTACAGGGTCGTTTTTTCTGAAGATAAAAGTTTAGCGGGCGAGGGAAAGTTTATTATAGAGTAATTATCAAGATTCTATCGCATCTGTAGAAAATAAAAAGGTCAGTAAAAATACCGGCCTTTTTGCTTTGGTAGCCCTTAGGGGGTTTGTTTGATTATCTGATGTTTATATAAGGTTCATTTCTAAAGTCAGCACTGGTAAGGCTTTTTAAAGGTAGGCTGATTTTAGCGAAACCCTGAAATTAACCCCAAATAAATCGATTTCGGCACTAAATTGGCACTAAAAATAAAATAACCCGTTTTCTTATCCTGCAAATATCCTTTTTTCATCTTTTATTCCCTTTCCTATTCTTATCCAATAGCAATTTAAAGTCCTCCATTCGGTAGTATGTCTTATTGCCAACTTTGGAAAATGGCAGTTGTCCACTTTTCTTCAATTTCCTGAACCAAGTCGTTGATTTACCCAATTGTTTCTTGGCTTCCGCCTCTGTTATATAGTTTCCAATAAATAATTCATTACGTCCTTTACTTTCCAGTCACTTTTATCAGATACAAACTTTTTGTAAGTATCTTGTAAATAATGCCGAGTAAAAGACATTGTATTGATTTGCGATTCACGATAGAAGTTAACTACATAAAGTACAAATAATTCATACGACAGACAAAAGGATTGATAATAAATTGATTAGCATCTTAGTGTTCGTAATGATGCCTAAATGCGGCTGTATAAGGATAAATTATCATTTCTTCGTTAATAAAAGTTTTCCTAATATTTCATTACATGTTTTTAATCTCTTGTTACATGTTTTTTTGAAATGAAAAGAATTATTCCATACGTTGGTTGCAAATAATATTGCAAATTATTTCCAGAAGAAAATGACGTTGTATACTTCATAATATAATAAGCGAACTGATGAGTACTTCTCCAATATCCGCACAAACACTAGACCCGATCGTTATACAAATTGGTGTTCTGGTGGGTTTACTAAAGAAAGAAAGTGAAGACAAGTATTCATTGAATGAAGACTGGTTTAAAAACCCCTGGGATTATATCAGTAAAGTTCCTGCCAACCCGGAAATGTTTACCATTATACAGACCTTGATGGGAAGCGCTTCCGGAAATGCGTTGGGTACTCCAACCCAAACACTCAACAGGACTTGGTACCCGGTTATGAATACCAGTGGAGCTATTCCTAAACCTACGGGTATTTATATTGTTTCAGGTACACCTGAAGGAGAAACCCACCCGGAAGTAGGCATTGGTTCATTATATTCCTGGGAATATGATGACGGTAAGTTCTCCGTATTGCCCTATGCATATTTCCCGATTTTTACATTACCCGATGAAAATGGGAACGGCTTTGAGTTTGTATTGGGGCAGCCTGGGC
>DATHNK010000308.1:0-3090 GCA_035486075.1 Bacteroidia bacterium | reverse complement strand
CTGTTCGCATTATAATTAAGAACAGGGTCACCAAAAGAGAAGGTAACAGGTTGATGGAAATCAAAACCATTATGTGTATTGGTAAGAACTTTAAGCCTTGCAATTTTTTGCTTTTTTACCTTCCGGGCAGCGCTGTTGTTGGGAAAAGAATGTACAAAAGCGGTATCTAATATTTTCTCATTGTTGTAAACTACAAAACGCAATGAATCTATAAATGGTGTGTTGAACCAGTAAAATGCAGTATCGCCGGTTTGTGAATAATTAATATATGTATAGGTGGGTTTTAACGAATCGGTCATATTAAGTGGTTTAACCGACATGCTATCGCATGGCCTGTTAAATACTACCATTACCTCACCTCTGTCAATTGCTTTTGCTTTTATAAATTTCAGGTGTGGTTCCTGTTCCATAAAAACATTCAGGTTGGCAGTATCGGGTAATTGTATTTCGGTAAGCCTGCTTTTAAAACCAATACCTTCAGTATAAGGGTGGTATATATAATCGCCGCCCTGCGCTTTTGAAATAGCAATTGTTCTGTATGTTCCTGGGCTTAAGTTTTCAATGCGGTAATTGCCCTGGTCATCGGTTAGTGCAATATATGCAGGAAGTTTTTTATAAACTGCTGAATCGCTCAAATCAGAATAAAGCATTACATAACCTGCTTTTATAGGATCATGTGTAAAGGCATCCTGCACGTGCCCTGAAACAGAGAGCGAGTCAATATGATCGCCGGTTGATATTACGTATTGAAAGTTCTTTAAAACATTGCCTTCGTTATTATCAATAATGGCATTACCAAAATTAAAAGTGTAAGTAGAGTTATCTTTCAGCGTATCCTTAAGTGTTATTTCCAGTGTCTTTCCTTTTAGTATTGTTTGCAGCGGATATTTTAACGGAGGAGAAACTATGAGTTGTTTATTGAGCTCTTTCAACTGAATGTATTCATCAAACGTTATGCGTATCTTTTTTAGATTGAAATGTGTGCTTTTATTTGCCGGTAAATAGCCTAATACTTTTGGCGGGGTTGTATCTTTTGGTCCGCCGGTTGGCCTAACCACAATGGCGCATTGGCTGAATAATAGTACCGCAGTGCAATAACAAATTATCCTGATTATGTTACGCTGTAACATCAGGCAGTAATTATCTTTTCTATTAAATGCACTACTTCTTCCAGGTATTCTTTATCGGTTTCATTAAAATGGGCAAGCTGCTCACTATCTACATCAAGCACCATCACCACCTCTTTATTTTTATTAAATACTGGTAATACTATTTCCGATTTTGTTTCGCTGCTGCAGGCAATATGCCCTGAGAAGGTATTTACATCTTCAACAATAACTGTTTTCTGTTCTTTCCAGCAATAGCCACAGACACCTTTGCCGAATGCAATGCGTGTGCAGGCAATAGGTCCCTGGAAAGGGCCGAGTACCAGTTCGTTATTTTTAACTGTATATAAGCCAACCCAGAAGAAACTCATGCCATATTTAAGTGCCGACATAATATTACCCAATGCGGCCAACTGGTCAGTTTCACCTTCTACCAAAGCTTTTAGCTGTGGAATCAATGATGAATATTGTTCCTTACGCGAATTACCCTGTATTGTTATAGATTCAGACATGCTGGTACATTAATGGCAAAGATGCGAAATTGTTTGATAAAGAAGCTGTATTAGAACGCAGAACGCCTTTAGTTATTGCCAGTTGAGAAATCCTGGTTAGAATATGGAGGGCGTTCAGGGGTTTGTATACGGTTAAACTCAAAGTGGGTGTTTTTATGGCAATTGTTGCAACTATTAGTAAGGGCATTAAATTTTTCTGAAAATTCATGAACGTCCTTATTCTTTATAGCTTTCTGTATGCTGTCTAACTGTGCATATATCATCGCCTTAAAGAGTTTTACTTCCGGCCTGTCAGTATTTACATGTTCGGCCTGTGTAATTAATTCTATTATTTCATCATGCTCAAATTGTGCAAGTGCCCAGTTCTCTTCGCGTCCGGCAAACCATAATTTATTGTGATGTACTTGCAGGCCAAGCATCATTTCTCCCAAGCCTGGCTTCGAAGCAGCGACTAATTTCCTGAGACTATCATTTTGTGAATTTAATTTATTCATCTCCGATTGCAGATCTTTCAACTTTGAAGTAGTATCACTGCACCCGATCAGGAAGAATAAAGTAGCAATTAGAAATAATTTTTGCATAAATAAAATTTATCGGCTCCTAAGTCTTATTAGGGGCCTGTCAATATTTGCAAATTTATTAATTGCCTGCCAACGCATGAATAACTGGTAGCTAAAAATGGCACACGTAACTCCAATTACCGATGCGGCCATAACGTCGGTAATAAAATGTTCGGCCAGGTAAATGCGCGAATAACCTACAAGGAAAGCGCAAAGAAAGAATAGGAATTTTAATGATGCTTTATTGGAAATAAGGGCCAGTATGCAAAACACCCCAAACGCTACAGCAGTATGTCCTGATGGGAAACTATCCCATGAAAATATATCAACCCCGGGCACATGGTAAAAATCTATGTGTAATTGATCAAATACTATTGAAGGGCGGGGTTCATTTAAAGCAAATTTTATACTGTCGTTTATGCCGAACGTTATTAAAAAGCAGAACACCGACATAAGCATGTAACGGACGCTAATAAAGGCGAGTATAAACGCTACAGGCAATATTAACCAACCAAGCCCAATATCGGTCCAGTGTTTAAAGAAAAAATCAGAGAACTGACTATTGTGTCCGTTTATAAAAAGCGAAATGTCATTTTTGCTCCATAACATGATAAATGACGTTCCAGCCAGGAGAACTAATAAGTACGGAAAAAAGAATGCTGAATTTTTCTTCAGTAGATCATACATCAGGATGAGCCTAAAGCATGCAGCAGATCATGTATTTGTGCGTTCCATAACAAACGTGCGCTTTCCAATTCATCTTTTGTATCAGCAAAGTCGCTCACAATCAGTGCAATTTCGTTGGTAAGGTCGTCTATTTGAAGGCGGAATTCGAAATATTTCTTGTCAGATTGGTCTTGCCAGCGGAAACGTACGAATTCCCTTTCTCTCAAAGCGAGTAATGTGGCTTGT
>DATHNK010000307.1:0-2275 GCA_035486075.1 Bacteroidia bacterium | reverse complement strand
ACTTCCGGCTATTTTACTTACCTTACCAAGATAAATATCGCCGACTGAAAATTGTGAATCGTTTCTTTCCCGGATCAGTTCCACCACCTTCTTGTCGTTGACAATAGCGGTTACTACTTCTGTGGGAGTAGAATTGATTATAAGCTCGTTGCTCATAAATTAAGTTTGTTAAAATTGTAATTTTTTTGAGGCTAATAAATGTTTGCTCACCCTCTTGCAGAGCCCGAAGTGATACTTCCGGGAGAGGAATGGCTATTAATGAACTATAATAGTCCCTAACATTTCCGGGTTTTATCATTAGCCGATTGATAAAGCCCAATAAGGTTGCGGTTATTCGCGACAATAACCCAGTAAGATTTTTGTTACCTGATTGCATTAAATTAGGTGAAAGGACAAAGGAGAAAGTTTGTAAAGGATATATAAGGTTTAACTTTTACCTTTACAAACTTTTACCTTTATTAACTAAAACTAGCGTAAGCGTTTTTTATGCCTGTTTTTACGTAAGCGTTTCTTTCTTTTGTGGGTAGCCATTTTATGGCGTTTTCTTTTTTTTCCGCAAGGCATTTTTTAATGAAGTTTATAAGTTTATAATTTGAATATTATTTAGCAGTATCGTTTTCCAGTTTCTCTTTTATGTAATTATCTATCTCTGTTTTTATAGCAGAATCGGGCGCGAAGGTACGGTATTTTTTCAAATATACTATGGCTTCATGTTTATTTCCACTTTCTTCATACGATTGGGCAAGGTATAAATAAGCCTCTTTGTAGGTAGGGTCTATCTGTAAAACCCTGTTAAAGCGATATATAGCCTTAGGCAGTTGATTGGAACGGATAGAAAATTTTCCCAATGCAATTTGGGCGTTCCTGTTATTGGAATCTTTTCTCAGTACATTTTCTATGGTCATAATTCCTTTCATTGGGTTGCTGCCATCTACCAGGCATTCCCCAAGCCCAACCTGTGCATCTTCATAGTTGGAATCTATTTTAACTGAATTGGTAAAGCATTGCTCAGCCTGATTTATAAGAACTTCTTTGAGTGTTGCTTTTCCCAAAGCGGAGTAGTCATAAAACTGCTGGCCCGCATGTGTCCATAATGTAGCGGAGTTTTGAATGGCTGCAAGTTTTTCTGTATAGTAGGCAGCAATAATAGGCTGTCCGATACTATCCAGTGTTTGAATAAGATGCCCTAAAATATGCGCATGGGCGCTATCCGGTGAACCGGACAAAGCATTTTTTAAACGATCAACAAGTTGCTTTTCCGCCGGAGGAATAGAGTCTTCCGATACTTTAATAACCTGGTCGAAATCTTCTACATTACTACCCGCATGGGCTGATTCCTGCTGACCAATTGGGTTTTCGGCAGGTGGCGCTTTACGGTTAATAAAGAAAAGGGATAGAAAGAATAAAAAACTCCCGACAATGGCCAGCCATTGTCGGGAGGTGAACTTTGACATCGAGTAATTTTTACTTTACAGCTTTCTTTACTTTTTCAGAGAACTTCTTCGAAGGTCTGAAGGCTGGAATGTAGTGCGCCGGAAGATTGATGGCAGTGTTCTTAGAAATGTTTCTAGCAACTTTTGCCGCTCTTCTTTTGATAATAAAATTACCAAATCCCCGTAATGATACGGTCTCTTTGTGGATGATGTGTTCTTTTACCGAGGTCATAAAGGCTTCAACGGTGGCTTCTACCATTGCCCTTTCGATACCGGTTTTTTCGGAAATCTCCTTTACAATTTCTGCTTTTGTCATGACATTTTGAATTAAGGTTTGACGCAAAAATAGGAAAAATGTGATTGGATAGTGAAAATATTTTATAATTTATTTTTTTATATACTCAAGAAAAGCAAACGGATAGGGGTTTTTTTCATCTGCCGGATGCTCCGAAATCAGCGTTATTGCCCAGTTTTCCTGATTTATGTCAGGAAAATAGGCATCGCCTTCAAAATCACCATAAATACGTGTGAGATAAATTTTATTTGCAACTGACATTGATTGCTTGTAAATTTCAGCGCCTCCTATTATAAATACTTCATTTTCTCCTTTTACCAAGTCCAATGCAGCTTCCAGGGAATGTACAATCTCACAACCTTCTACTGCATAGGTTTTATCACGGGTTATAATGATGTTTCTCCGCTCTTTTAAAGGCTTTCCGAATGATTCATAGGTCTTCCTGCCCATTATTACTGAATGATGCTTTGTTAAGTTCATGAAAAACTTCATGTCGGCGGGCATTTTCCAGAGCAACTTGTTATTACCGCCTATTACATTATTATTT
>DATHNK010000306.1:0-29567 GCA_035486075.1 Bacteroidia bacterium | reverse complement strand
TGAGTTTTTGAAAGCTGAAAAGTTTGAACATGTATTGCTTGTAACCGGAGAAGATGCAATACATGCAAACCCTAACTACATTAGTAATTCTATAGCTATAGCCAGGAAGTATTTTGCCGATGTTTCCGTGGAAGTACAACCATTGGGAGAAGCAGAATATTCAATGTTCAAAGATTCCGGATGCGATGCAGTGCTTGTTTACCAAGAGACCTATAATCCGGAAGTATATAAAACATATCATCTCAAGGGAAAAAAAGCAAACTATGTTAATCGCCTGGATACGCCTGACCGTGTTGGAAAAGCAGGCATAAATAAAATCGGCCTAGGTGTTTTATTGGGGCTTAGTGATTGGAGAATCGATGCATTTTTTTTGGCGCTCCATCTTAATTATTTGGAGAAGACCTATTGGCAAACCCGCTACAGTATATCATTCCCAAGGCTGCGCCCGGCGGAAGGAGTTGATTCGGTTGACCATCCTGTTAGCGATAAGCAATTTGTACAATTGCTTTGTGCACTCCGTATATTCGATCACGAAGTGGAGATGTCACTCTCTACACGCGAACCGGAGTACATGCGAAATCATTTAATAAATATGGGAGTCACGTCTATGAGTGCAGGTTCTAAAACTAATCCGGGAGGATATTCTGCATCACCGGAAACACTGGAACAGTTTGAAATAAGCGATGACCGCACACCGGAACAAATTTTAGAATTAATCCAGCAACAAGGCTACGAAGCTGTCTGGAAAAATTGGGATAAAGCACTTACTGCTCATTAACATGACTGAAGAGGAAAATATACGATATAACAGGCAAATCATATATGCTAACTGGGGTATTGAAGCCCAAGAAAAAGTAAAAGCAAGTCGTGTTCTCGTTATTGGTGCAGGAGGTTTGGGATGCCCTGTACTTTCTTATCTGGCTGCAGCTGGTGTGGGAAATATTACCATTATGGATTTTGATATTGTGGATTTAAGTAATTTACAAAGACAGGTTATTTATGATATGGAGGATGTTGGTAAGAATAAGGCTTTAGCAGCATCTCAAAAACTAAAAGCATTCAATCCACTTGTAAATATTGTCGCTATTGAAAAGGGACTTGAGAAGTCAAATGCTCTCAATATACTTGCCGATTACGATGTAATAGTTGATGCAACAGACAATTTCGAAACTCGCTATCTCATTAACGATGCTTGTGTAATATTAAATAAGCCCTTTGTGTTTGCATCTATACTTGGCTTTGAAGGACAAGTGTCGGTATTTAACTATAAAGAAGGACCTACCTACCGCTGTTTATATCCCGAGCCTCCCTCAAAAGAGAATGCCCCCAGTTGTGATGAAAATGGGGTTATTGGAGCGTTGGCAGGAACAGTTGGCTGTATACAGGCAAATGAAGTTCTTAAAATTATAACCGGGGTAGGGGATGTCTTATCAGGGAAATTATTGATGATAGATTTGCTTAATAATAAATTCTCTAAGCTTAACATAACTGCAATCGCTGAGAATAAGAAGATTAAATCGCTTGGAGATTATAATATTGCTTGCAATAACGATATTATTACTTCTATTTCTAAACGAAATTTTTTGGAAAAGTTTTCACGAATCCCGCATCTGTCAATTGATGTAAGCGATGAATATGAGTTTACGCCTATTGAAGAGAGCTCTAAGAATATTCCGCTTTACGAGATTGAAGAATATGACTTCGGGAGTAATAATGTTCCTGTTGCGCTTTATTGTAAAAGCGGATCACGCAGCAAACAAGCAGCGCTCCTTCTATCAAAAAAGGGGTTGAAAAATATTTTCTGTTTAACCAATAATTAGCCCTTTAATAAATTTTGTATTTTTTTAAACTGTTGCAACGGATCAGGGTTTTCCCATATGTAACCTATGCAAGCCCCACCTCCAAACCCAATATCTTTTGCGGTGAGAATGTTTTGCTCAGAAATTCCACCTAAAGCAATTATCGGAAATCGAAGAGTAGGAGTGTGTGATTCAAAGAATACTTTCAATGTCTTCAATTCAACTGAAGACTCATGGCCTTTTTTTGAAATACTTCGGAACACAGGGCTAAAAAAAGCATACTCGAAATTTGTTCGTTCCCTGGTAATATCCTCCAGTTTGTGAAAGGAAGTAGAAATAATATTTCTTATGCCATACGTGTCATGTTCCTTTCTGCGTTTTTCCGGCAAATGAGCGCCTTTTAACTCAAATTCATTAAGTAAATCGTAGTGCTGATGCAGGACTATACTGGAATGAAAATCTTTAGGTATGGCCAATAAAAGGTTCTTTATTGTCAGTCTTGTATGGTTAGGTTTTCGTATATGTAATGTTTGCAGCCCTGCCTGGAACAAACCGGTAATTATTGCCGGTTCTTCCATCATATCCTTTTCGGGTGTAATAACTACTATTTTAAACTCCTCTGCCATACTTATCTATTTATGCAAAGGAATAAATAATGTTCATATATAAGGCTAAATGTCTGGTATAAAGTTTTTAGCGTACATTAAATTTTATTAATCTTTTAATATCAGATTTAATTTGTGATATTATTTTATAGTTTTGCAAACTTTAATAGAGCAAAGATGATTGGTGTTTGGGAATCGTTTATTTTAGGAGTAGTTGAAGGTATAACAGAGTTTTTGCCTATTTCATCTACCGGTCACCTGATGGTTACCAGTTCATTACTTGGTATTGAAGAAGACCAGTTCCTAAAGGCTTTTACAGTAGCTATTCAATTAGGAGCTATTATGGCTGTGGTAGTTCTTTATTGGAAGCGGTTTTTCAAGAGCCTCAATTTTTACTATAAGCTTTTTGTGGCCTTTTTACCTGCCGGAATAATTGGCTTTTTATGTAATAAGCTAATTGACAGGATGCTTGGTGACGTAATGGTAGTGGCGTGGTCTTTTTTTATTGGTGGTGTTATCTTGCTATTTATTGACAGATGGTTTAAAAATGCAGAAAAGGAACCTGATAAAGAGATATTGTATAAAAACGCCCTTGTAATTGGTTTTTTCCAGGCTATTTCTATGATCCCGGGTGTATCCAGGTCTGCAGCTACCATTGTTGGAGGTCTTAGTCAAAAACTTAACCGGAAATCGGCTGTAGAATTTTCATTCTTTTTGGCCGTACCAACTATGTTTGTAGCCACTGCATATAAGCTTTTCGAATACTATAAAGGTGGCGGAGGATTTCATGGACAAGAAATTCAATTATTGCTTATTGGGAATATTGTTGCATTTGTGGTAGCTATAATTGCTATAAAGTTTTTTATTACCTACCTGCAAAAGCACGGTTTCCGGATTTTTGGAATTTACCGGATACTGGCTGCAATTGCCATTTATTGGCTACACAGGAGCGGAGTTCAGTTTGTGTTATAGAATTAAATAAGAACCTAAGCTAAGCTGCTTTTCCTGCTTTCAACAATATACACATCAATCATTCCTTTATTCTTAGCCTCTGTTTTTCCTTTATAAATGCAATTGAAGTCTTCTTTTACACATTCATGCGTAGCGCCGGAAATGGTTACATCTCCTACTTCTCCCGCTGATTCTATGCGGGAAGCAATATTTACCGTATCGCCCCAAATGTCGTAGGCAAATTTCTTTATACCTACAATTCCCGCAACAACAGGGCCAGTATTGATCCCGATGCGTAATTCAAAAAATACTTTCTTTTCCCGTATTCTTCTCTCCTTTTCGGTCTTCATAAATTGCTGAATTTCCAGCGCTGCCATTATAGTATCAACCGGATTAGTTTTGTTTTCAACAGGAAGTCCACCGGCGGCCATATATCCATCTCCGATGGTTTTAATTTTTTCCACATTATGCCTGGAAAGTATTTTGTCAAATTCACTATAGCAATAATGTATTTCCTCAACAAGTTCCTGAGGGGTCATATTCTCGGCCAGTTTGGTAAAGTTTTTGAAGTCGGTAAACATTACTGTAACTAAAGTGTAGCTATTGGCTGCTGCTTTGCCTTTCAATTTGAGTTCTCTGGCTGTTTGTGCAGGAAGAATGTTGAGCAACAGGTTTTCAGAACGCCGGCGCTCTCTAATAACTAATAACAAAACCAGAAGAAGCAATCCAAACCCACCCAACATATAAATGACCATATTGCGCCTTCGGGCAGATTGCATATTGGCCGTTTGAATTTGCTGGTCCTTAAGTATCAGGTTACGTTGCATTTCAAGATTTGCTATCCGCATTTGGCTTTTTTCGGAATAAACAGAATCCCTGAATAATTCATACTGGGTATAATACTCCCTGGCGTCTTTATAATTTCCATTGGTTGATTGGGCTTCAGCGAGATCGCTATACGCCAATTGAAGTGTGTTCAAATCTCCTACTTCTTTACTGAGAGTAACAGACTGGTCAAGGTAATCAATTGCTTTACCCATCTTATCATTTTCGCCCTGGCCCATAGGCATCATAAAATCCATTGTTTTTGTTTTGCCGCTAATGTCTTCAGCAATCCGAAGATCGTCTTCACCTATCTGGGCAAGGTTAATTGCTTTGGCATCTTTATCATCCAAAACACTATCCATCTTCAAGGCCTGTGACTCATAATCCAGTGATTTTTCGTAATTCACCTCTTTGGCATATAAAAGGCCTAATGCGCTTAATACATTCTTGATTTCTTCACTATTGCCAAGTTTCTGATGTATATCAATCGACTTCAAATCATAGTACAAGGCAGAATCATATTTGCCCATTTCCATATACACTAAGCCCAGGGTTCCATAATCAAGGGCCAATCCAAGGCTATTTCCAGAAGCTTTATGAATGTCAAGTCCCTTCATTCCATATTCCATGGCTTTTTTAAAATCAGATTCGCTTACGTAAACCCTGCTGATATATCCTGAAAGAAGGGCTATTTCATCTTTTGAGTTTCCGTCTTCAGCCAATTTTAATGCATCCAGAAAATATTTCAAAGCCTTTGGATAATCGCTCTCTGCATTGTAAACCAAGCCTTCGTTACCCAGTTCCCTCGCAATCATTTTTTTATCATTTAATTGCTCATAGATATTTTGCGATGTATTATAGCAATTAAGGGCTGTATCATAATCGCCTTTACCCATAAAATTCATTCCTACTCCGTCAAAAGCATCCGCTAATTCTTCCTTTAAATCAAGTTTCTGGGCTATAGCGAGAGCTTCCGATCCATATCTCAGGCCTTCGCTGCATTTAATGTAATAATAACCGTGTGAAAGGTTATTTAAAAGTACAACTTTGTCCTGGCCATTGCTTGTTTGTTGCAATAGGTTAGTAAGTGAATCGGTATAGGTTTTTCCTGCATTCTGTGAATGTGTTATGAAAGGAATGATAAAAATAAAAAAAACAAATATGCGTTTTAGGTGTATCATAAAGCAAACATATAAATAATTATACACTTGAAATTAGAATATGAGGATGGAAGTTCATTAAAAATATCGTCTAAAATTATATCTTTGCGGAAATCACATCATTAACATCAATATAAATGAAACGATTAACACTGTTACTTTTACTAATATTCCCCTATTTACAGTACTCAAATGCTCAAATTTTCAGGGCGGGGTTTTATGCAGGTGCCAGTGTTTCGGATATGCCGGGTACCGATAATATTGATAATGATGCGGATTATAAGCATTTAGGCTTTGTAGTTGCTGGCACTGTAAGTGCAAAGATTAGCCCAAAGACTATTATGCAAATGGAGATCCGCTATATTCAAAAAGGGGCACAGCAGACTCCAGCCTACGATACAACCTATGGAGTTACTGGAAATATAACAGGTATTGGATTGAATGATTATTTTACGTTAACTTTGAATTATGTAGATGTTGTAATTGGCTTCAAAAGGCAAATACATTTTAATTTACATAATGTTGCAACTGATAGGTATGGAATTGAAGCGGGTGCCTCAATTGGCGCATTGATAAGTTATTCATATTCAACTCAAAGCATTCCTACTCCTATTGATTTAAATGCATTGGATATTAGTCCATATATTGGTATTTATTATAATATAACCCCTCATTTCTATATTGAAGGGAGATACAGTAATTCCATTAATTCAGCTTTGCAACATGACAATAATAATGGTGGTTCATTTTATAACTTTTATTATGGAACTTGGAATGCGGGCCATAATATTGGATTTACTTTCACCCTTGGTTTTATTTTTGGGGGCTCCTCTTCTAATCAACCTGCAGGCAATACGCCACCACCTCCCCCACCGACTGATAACGAATAAGCGGACAGCCGGATATTCCGGCCACTTAGCTGGTAAAATCAGGTGATAAATAGAATTTTATAACTTTTTTAAGTTAAACCATAACACCTAACCTGTTCGGGCGGTATACTTTTGCATTGTAATAGATAACCCCTAATTTAACAGGTATGAAACTTAAAATTAAAAAAATCGTTTTTTCGGCAAGTATTATCATCGCTTGCGTTCTTCAGGCATCCGCGCAGCTAAATCCTGCGATTACCTCCTGGGTTCTTAACCTTGCGGGAGATACCGGATATGGTGGAATTCCATCAAATGTTACCGTTGTACAGTATGATACAGCCAATGTTTATATAAGCTGCGCCAGCGTTCCCGGCTATAGTATTGGCCCATGGGCAGGTGACCCTAACGTACCACTGAACCAGAATTTTGTGTTTATGATAACCCTTCACCCAAAGCAAAATACAGGCACAAAAACATCTCCCGGAGGCGGACAAATTGGGGTATGGAGCAATGGTGTTGCCATATTTAATGCCTGGGATGCCATGTCGTATAATAACCAAGGTTATTGGGACCGCAATGCCTATTATTTTGAAGGTTCCAGTTTTGATAATTGCCTAGGCCATCCTGCCCCGGGCGGATGTTACCACAATCACGTAAACCCTAAGTGCCTATATAATGATGCTGACAGTACGCACCATTCCCCAATTATCGGCTATGCTTTTGATGGCTATCCCATTTATGGAGCGTATGGTTATTCCAATCCAAATGTAGCCGGTGCTGTAAGGAGGATGCGCTCTTCCTATCAATTGCGTACTAGCATGATAAACAGAGACACATTGCCGAACGGGACTATATTGTCTTCTGCAGACTATGGTCCAGCAGTAAGCGGCACTTATCCTTTAGGTGATTTTTTACAGGATTATAAATATATCCCTGGCTCCGGAGACTTGGATACAAATAACGGCCGGTTTTGTGTAACCCCTGAATATCCTTCAGGAATTTACGCTTACTTCGTTACAATTGATTCGGCTTTAAATCCTGTTTATCCCTATACACTTGGATTGACCTATTACGGAATTGTTCAAAACGGTAACACAGGCCCATCGGGAGGACATAATACACCAACAGATTCTACTAAAGTGTATACAACTGTACCAACAATTAAGAAAACTATCACAGTCTCGCTTGACCCGAACCCGGTAACAGATTACGCCTATTTTTATATTGATCCGTCCAGCGATAATAACATTGCCGGTGCTTTGTATGATATAACCGGTAAAATGCTGAAAGCATACCGCAATTTGCAGCCAAGCATGAGTTATTCCATTGATTTTACATCCTATCCGGCAGGGGTTTATTTATTACGTTTACAAACGTCCAATACATCCTATACAAAAAAGATAGTTAAGGTTCAATAATGGTTAGAAAACTAGTTTATAGTGTTCTATGCATAGCAGCCCTGGTGGCTGCTATGTCATTTAGCCCCCCGCCAAACGGGAAGCTACTTATTCATTTTGAAAATTATGTTGACGATGCACTATTGAAACTTGATTCGGCAACATATAAAAATTCATTGGGGCAAACATATAAGGTTACCATGTTCAAGTATTATGTAGGGAATTTTCATTTAATGAATTTAGCAGGTAAAGAGTTTGTTTCAGCGGGATATTTTTTGATAAACCAAGACGATGAAAGCTCGATGCAAATAAAGTTGGATAATATTCCTGAAGGTAAACATATTTCAGTCAGTTTCACTCTCGGTGTAGATAGCGCCGATAATTGCAGCGGTGCGCAATCAGGAGCATTGGATCCTGTAAATGGTATGTTTTGGGCATGGAACTCGGGCTATATATTTCTTAAAATGGAAGGCATATCGTCAGTTTCGAATTCCACTGGAAAGCGGTTGGAATTTCATATTGGCGGATATAAAGAACCCAATAATTGCATCCGGAAAATTCAATTAAAATTTAATAACCCACTTAAAATAGGAGAAGGAAATACTAGTGTCGTAGAAATAAAAGCAGATGTGAATCATCTGTTTTCCGATCCCGATCCGGTTGATTTTTCCAAACTATCTTCTGTTACAGATTTTCACAATGCAAAAGCTATTGCGGATAAGTATTCCACTATGTTTAGCGTTATGGATACAGGTAAATAGTACTGCATGAAACGGAAACTCATTTATTTTTTTGTTTTCCCTTTATTTTTTCTCCTGCTTTTAGCGGGTTTTATCGCCGATAACAAGTATTTCGTTATTTCTCAAAAGGACGTGGAGTTTAAAATACCGCAAGGATTTCCTAAACCATTCTACGATTTTAAAAATAATAAGCCAACTCCCGCGGGCTTTGTACTTGGCCGTAAGCTTTTTTATGACCCAATCCTTTCAAAAGATAGCTCCATCAGTTGTGGATTTTGCCATCAGCGCATTGCGGGCTTTGCGCATATCGATCATGCCCTTAGCCATGGTATAAATGGACTGATTGGAAAACGCAATGTGCCTCCGCTTGAAAACCTTGCATGGAGTAATTCATTTATGTGGGATGGGAGAATTAACCACCTGGAAGTGCAGCCCCTGGCTCCTATTACCAACCCGATTGAGATGAATGAAACTATAGAGCATATTATAAAAAAGCTACAACAAAATAAGGACTATGTCTCTATGTTTAAAACTGCCTTTAATGATAGCGTTGTAAATTCCCGCAACACATTAAAAGCACTGGCACAGTTTACAGGACTTATGATTTCCGCCAATTCCCGCTACGATAAATATATGCGGGGCGAGGATACCTTTTCTATGGCTGAATTAAGCGGCCTGCAATTATTCCGGGATAACTGTGCCCAATGTCATAAAGAACCATTGTTTACCGATAATACATTCCGAAATACAGGCTTACCTATGGATACAAACCTGAAAGATTCGGGGGTTGCTTCCAGCAATGGGGATATGAAAGACTTTATGAAATTCAAAGTTCCTACCCTAAGAAATATTGAAATGACATACCCCTATATGCACGATGGCAGATTCAGAACCCTGAAACAAGTGATGGACCATTACACTAAAAAATTCAGCCCTGAAAGCCACGCTGACCCTATACTAATCAAAGGCATTCAGCTTACTGAATTAGATAAAGCAGACATTATTGCATTTCTGAAAACACTCACCGACCAGACTTTTCTCCATGACCGCCGTTTTGCTGACCCCAGCATGCATTATTAGTGGTTTTTCCTCACTTCTCTCTACTTATCACTTTGTATTACCTTTGTAATGTAATTGCATTCCATGTCCCCGAAAAAAGAATGGTATAGAAATTGGTTCGACTCCCCTTATTATGATTTCCTTTATAAAGAAAGAGATCAGGAAGAAGCGGATATGTTTATTGATAATCTGGTAAAGCATTTATCCCCACCCAAAAATGCTATCATGCTTGATTTGGCTTGTGGTAAAGGCCGTTACTCCATTGCCCTCAACCGTATGGGTTATAACGTTACAGGCATCGATCTCTCCCAACGGAAAATAACGGCCGCAAAGCAACATGAAAATGATACGCTCTTATTTGTGGAACAAGATATGCGTATGCCGCTTGAGCCGCTCAAATACAACTATGTATTTAACCTGTTCACAAGCTTTGGATATTTTGATACGGATGATGAAAACAAAGCGGTTCTGGCAAATGTTTACAATTCATTAAAAAAGGGTGGAACATTTGTGCTGGATTACATGAATGGAGAAAAAACCGCCACTAATTTGTTGGGGTATGAAGAATTTTCTGTGGGGGACGTTCACTTTACCATTGAAAGGTTTGTGGAGAATGATATAATTATAAAGGAAATTAAGATCAGGGATGGTGGATTTGAGCACCATTTTTCTGAAAAGATACGTGTTTTTACAGAAACAAAATTAGCTGAATTTATTACCGGATGTGGATTTGAAATAATTGAAATATTAGGCGATTATCAACTTCATAAATTTGATTCCATCCATTCCGACCGCCTGATTATTATCTGCAGGAAACCCTGAATAATTAATTTTTCTAACTTTATGAACTTTTAACTAAAAGTGCATGACGGAGGAGTTTTTGCAATATATCTGGAAACATACCCTGTTCAACCGTTCGGTTCTGAAAACAACTGATGGAAAAGCAATTGAAATTATTCGTTGCGGTTTACATAATTCCGATGCCGGCCCTGATTTTTTTAACGCCCACATCAGAATTGCTGAAACACTGTGGGCCGGAAATGTGGAAGTACATATTAAATCCTCCGATTGGTTTAAGCATAAACATCAGTATGACGGAGCCTATAAAAATGTTATTCTTCATGTGGTTTGGGAAAATGACAGGGATATAGAATTGCCGGGCAATTTCGTGCTTCCTGCACTTGAACTGAAAGGCTTTGTAGAAAAGGATATTTACAAAAAATACGAAGAGTTGAAGAATTCATCAAAAAGTATTCCTTGCGAAAACGAAATAAAAAAGATCGATCAATTACCTCTGACTGCATGGTTAGATAGACTGGTGGCGGAACGGTTGGAACGGAAAACAAATCTCATCTCTTCCAATTTGGAGAAAAGTATTAATGATTGGGAGGAAACTTTTTACCGGCTTATTTTGCGAACGCTTGGCAACCCACTGAATTCAGAGCCATTTGAAAGACTTGCAACTATTTTACCATTTAAAGTTTTACATAAGCACCGGGCAGATATTTTGCAAGTAGAAGCTTTATTATTAGGCCAGGCGGGTTTTCTGGAGGGTGATTTTATGGATGAATATATAAGCCGTTTACAAAAGGAATATCAATATTTGAAACATAAACTGAATCTAACGCCCATGTCAAAATCAGAGTGGAAGTTTATGCGCATCAGGCCTCCTCAATTTCCTACCATAAGGCTTGCACAATTGGCTGCCGTCATTCATTCACAGGAGCATTTATTCCGCGAAGCAATGGAAGCTAATACGGAATATGATATCATTAAGTTATTTTCTGTAAAACCATCGGAGTATTGGGTAACACATTTTCAACCCGATAAATTATCTACCCGCAAAGCGGGAGCCATAGGCAAATCAACCATAGAGATATTGATGATAAATGCTGTTATCCCGACCATGTTTATTTATGGCAGAAATACAGGCAAAGAAGAAATATCGGAAAAAGCGCTGGATGTTCTTCGCATTATAAAACCGGAAAAGAATAGCATCATTAAAAAGTGGGAATCTATCGGCATTCATGCCTCCGATGCTTACGAAACACAAGCTTTACTACAATTACGAAAAGAATATTGCGACCAACGGAAATGTGTTAATTGCGCCATTGGGCACCAGCTAATGAATGTGAAATGATAAGAGAATAGCGTAACTTTGCAGGAGTAGCAAGTAACGAAGAAATGAGAAAGGTAATATTTGTAATCATCGCATGGTTTGAACAGCAAGCCTTTGGTGTCTGCGATTCTATAGGCAAAGTGATTGGTATCAGAGGCACAACCATACGCCTCTATTTCATTTATCTCTCTTTCTTTACCTTCGGTTCGCCTGTTATTATCTATTTTGTTCTGGCTTTTTTCAAAGAGAATAAAAAATACTTCTTCCCTAAATCGCAGCCCCGCAAGCGCCTTTGGGACTTATAAAAACTTTGAATATTGAATTTATAGTTTCATGCATTTCCATTCAAAATTCATCATTCAAAATTATGGTTCTACAATCCACCATTGGTTCCCCCACGCATCTTCAAAACCACCGGAATAACCATAATCCATTTTTGCAGGCGGGGTAAGGCTTTTAGCTCCTTTTTCCAATGCTTTAGTATAAATACCGTCCACGCTTTCCACATAAATAAACATCCCGGCAGGGCGTGCTCCATATTTTTCGGTGGCATCGGCATACATAATTATAGCATCGCCTATTTTTAATTCGCCATGCATAATCAAATGTTCGGCACGGGGTGCCAAATATTGTTCGGTCGCCCCGAATACTTCGACCATAAATGTTTTGAATGCCTTTGCGTCTTTTATAATCAGGTAAGGCATTACAGGCAGGTATTGTGCTGGAATTTTCATAGATTTAAAGTTTAAATATTAGGTGTCCAACAAATATAAAGAAACCTGCGATTTAAGGTTACATTATTCCTATATAATATGTGATTCCCAAGACAAAATATTTCATTTGAAAATATCCCCCTGTTATCACCGTAAATAATATAAATTTGCCAGTAAAAGAGAAAATTATGAATCGTAGGATAAAGAAAGTTGCAGTGATAGGTTCGGGTGTAATGGGCTCGCGTATTGCCTGTCACTTTGCCAATATAGGGGTACAAGTTTTGCTGCTTGATATTGTTCCCAAAGAATTGCAGGATGATGAAATAAAAAAAGGACTCACTGTTCAGGATAAAGCGTTTAAAAACCGCATCGTAAATGAAGCCCTTGCGGGAGTTGTGAAAAGTAATCCTTCACCTATATACAGTAAAGCATTTTTATCGCGTATTGCCATAGGGAATTTGAACGATGATCTGGCGCAAATATCAACCTGCGATTGGGTAATAGAGGCAGTGACTGAAAACCTCCAGATCAAGAGAGGTCTTTTTGATAAAATAGAAAAGTTGCGCAAACCTGGAACTCTAATAACGAGCAATACTTCGGGAATCCCACTACATCTATTGTCTGAAGGGCGCAGCGAAGACTTTCAAAAGAATTTTTGCGGTACACACTTCTTCAATCCACCTCGTTATTTAAGATTGCTGGAAATTATTCCTGAACCGAAAACATCACCTGATGTTATTGATTTCTTCACACATTATGGGGATTTATATTTGGGCAAAACTACAGTGCTCTGTAAGGATACACCCGCCTTTATTGCCAATAGGGTAGGGGTGTTTGGTATCATGGCCTTGTTTCATCTTGTAGAAAAGATGGGGTTGACAGTTGAACAGGTAGATAAACTAACAGGCCCTGTTTTAGGCAGGCCTAAATCTGCCACCTTCCGCACCTGCGATGTAGTTGGATTGGATACCCTTGTAAATGTAGCAAACGGATTAAAGGCAAATCTTCCAAACGATGAAGCCCATGCCTTGTTTGAATTGCCAGCCTATGTTGCCAAACTCAATGAGAACAAATGGTATGGCGATAAGAGCGGACAAGGATTTTATAAAAAAGTAAAAAAAGACGGTAAGTCAGAAATACAGGCATTGGATCTGAAGACATTTGAATACAAGCCTTCCGAGAAAGTGAAGTTTGCCACATTGGAACTTACCAAAGCTATCGATTCGCTTCCTGAACGCATGAAAGTATTAGTAGCAGGGCAAGATGTTGCAGGCGAGTTTTACAGGGCATCTTTCATCGGATTGTTTGCTTATGTATCTAACCGTATACCGGAAATTTCAGATGAACTTTATAGAATAGATGATGCTATGCGTGCGGGTTTCGGCTGGCAACTAGGCCCGTTTGAAACATGGGATGCTATTGGTGTGCAAGCTTCAGTTGATATGATGGAAAAGGCAGGAAGTAAACCTGCGGCCTGGGTGTATGATATGCTTAAAAAGGGTTTTGCTTCTTTCTATAAAACGGAAAATGGTATTAAGAAGTATTATGATATTCCTTCCTTATCTTACAAAATAATTCCGGGCTCAGAAGCCTTTATATTGCTGGATAATATCAGGGAAAGCAAAACCGTTTGGAAAAACGCAGGAACTACTGTAACCGATATTGGTGACGGAATTCTGAATCTGGAATTCCACACCAAAATGAACACTATTGGCAGCGAAGTTTTTGAAGGTGTGAATAAAGCCATTGAAATGGCCGAAAAGGATTTCCGCGGACTGGTAATCTCAAATGAAGGGGATAATTTTTCTGCCGGTGCCAACCTTGCACTTCTATTTTCCATGGCTGTGGAGCAGGAATGGGATGATGTAGCTATGGCCATTAAAATGTTCCAGAACATGAACATGCGGATACGGTATTCTGCAATTCCTGTGGTTGTTGCCCCGCATAATCTTACGCTTGGCGGCTCCTGCGAAATGGCAATGCACTCCGATAAAGTGCAGGCCCATGCAGAATCCTATATAGGCTTGGTGGAATTTGGCGCAGGCCTTATCCCGGGCGGTGGTGGCACCAAAGAAATGGCACTGCGTATTTCCGATTCTTTTGCAGATGGCGATATTGAATTGAATTTATTACGCGAAAAATACTTAACACTGGCTATGGCAAAGGTCTCTACATCAGCGTACGAAGCGTATGATTTAGGGTTCCTTCGCAAAGGCCACGATGAAGTAACAATTAACCGTTCCCGTCTGTTATCGGATGCCAAAGCTTCTTGCATACGTCTCGCGGACGAAGGATATACACAGCCTGTACTTCGTAAGGATATTAAAGTGCTGGGCAAGCAAGCGCTGGGAATGATATATGTAGGAGCTGATGTAATGGAAAAAGGCCATTATATGTCGGAACACGATAAAAAAATATCACTAAAACTGGGGCATGTAATTTGCGGAGGAGATTTGTCATCGCCGACTTTGGTAAGCGAACAATACCTTCTCGATCTGGAAAAGGAAGCATTCTTATCGCTTTGCGGAGAAAAGAAAACATTGGAAAGGATGCAGAGTATTTTGAATGGGGGAAAAATATTAAGAAACTAAAAAATAAATTATGGACGCATATATTGTTGCTGGTTTTCGTTCTGCGGTTGGAAAAGCTCCAAGGGGAAAATTCCGTTTTATGCGGACAGATGATTTAGCTGTAAGCGTAATTCACAAATTAATGGCATCAGTTCCTAATCTTGCGAAAGAGGAAATTGATGATGTGATTGTCGGCAACGCCATGCCGGAAGCTGAACAGGGTCTGAACATGGCAAGATTAATATCCTTAATGGCATTGGACACGGACAAAGTGCCAGGTATGATTGTAAACCGCTATTGCGCATCGGGATTGGAAACTATTGCCATTGCTACAGCGAAAATAAAAGCAGGTATGGCCGATGTAATAATCGCCGGAGGAGCAGAATCTATGTCGCTTATACCTATGGGTGGATGGCGCATTGTTCCTAATTCCGAGGTTGGGTATAATCACCCTGATTGGTATTGGGGCATGGGTATGACTGCTGAAGCAGTTGCCAATGAATTCAACATATCTCGCGCCGACCAGGATGCTTTCTCCTTACGCTCACATACCAATGCACTTGCTGCCATAAATGCGGGTAAATTCAAGGATGAAATTGTACCGGTTACTGTGAAAGAAAATTATGTAGATGAGCAAGGCAAAATAAAATCAAGAGAATATGTTGTAGATATAGATGAAGGGCCCCGTGCGGATACTTCGTTGGATGCACTTGCAAAATTAAAACCTGTGTTTGCAGCTGATGGCAGCGTAACTGCAGGTAACTCTTCCCAAACATCGGACGGTGCAGCGTTTGTTATTGTAATGTCTGATCGGAAAATGAAAGAACTGAACCTTACGCCAATTGCAAGATTGGTATCTTATTCTGCCGCCGGAGTGCCCCCGCGTATCATGGGTATTGGCCCTGTAGAAGCTGTGCCTAAGGCTCTGAAACAGGCGGGAATGAAATTACAGGACATTCAATTGATTGAATTGAACGAAGCCTTTGCATCGCAGTCTGTAGCTGTAATGCGCAAATTGGAATTGAACCAGGATATTGTTAATGTAAACGGCGGAGCTATTTCTTTGGGACATCCTTTGGGATGTACAGGAGCAAAATTATCTGTGCAGCTATTTAGTGAAATGCGTCTGCGCAAATTAAAATATGGACTTGTTACTATGTGTGTAGGCATGGGTCAGGGCGGGGCAGGAATATTTGAATTATTAAACTAACTATTATATGGAAACGACAACGAAATCAACATTGAAAGGAGGGGAATTCCTTGTGAAGGATTCTTCCTATCAGGATATATTCATTCCTGAGGAATTCACAGAAGAGCAAAAAATGATAGCCCAAAGCTGTCATGATTTTCTGGAGCAGGAAATTTGGCCCGTTATGGATAGGTTGGATAACAAGGAGGAAGGGCTCATGGTAAAAATACTTGATAAAGCGGCTGAACTGGGTTTATTGGGGCTGAATATACCGGAACAATATGGAGGTTTTGAAAAAGATTTTGTCACGGGAATGCTTTCAACAGAAAGCGTAGGACCCGGAAATTCCTTTGCGGTTACAATTACGGCCCATACTGGTATTGGAACCTTGCCTATACTTTATTACGGCAACGAAGAGCAAAAAACCAAATACCTTCCTAAACTTGCTTCAGGCGAATTAAAAGCTTCGTACTGCCTAACTGAGCCTGGTGCCGGCTCTGATGCTAATTCGGGAAAAACAAATGCCAAATTATCTGCCGATGGGAAACAGTATCTTATCAACGGACAAAAAATGTGGATAACTAACGCCGGTTTTGCAGACTTGTTTATAGTGTTTGCCAAAATTGATGCCGATAAAAACCTAAGCGCATTTATAGTAGAAAAAACTTTTGGAGGAATCACTATAAATCCGGAAGAACATAAGATGGGCATTAAGGGTAGTTCTACTTGCCAGATATTTTTTAATGATTGCCCAGTACCTGTCGAAAATCTTTTATCAGAACGCGGAAATGGTTTTAAGATAGCGGTAAATATTTTGAATGTCGGCCGTATTAAACTTGGTGCTGCTACACTTGGTGGCTCAAAAGCAATCATCACTCATGCAGTGGAATATGCAAACCAACGCAGCCAGTTCGGTCATCCAATTGGTACCTATGGAGCTATTCAACATAAATTGGGCCAACAGGCAATTCTGGCTTTTGCATGTGAATCGGCACTATATCGCGCTACCCGGAATATTGAGGATGCCATAACCGGTTTGACTGAAGCCGGAATGGATAAGAGTCAGGCTATTTTGAAAGGGACCGAACAGTTTGCTGTAGAAGCCGCCATCATGAAAATTTTCGGCTCAGAATCCCTTAATTACATAGTTGACGAAGGTGTGCAAATATATGGAGGAATGGGGTATTCGGCCGATGGACCAATGGAAAGAGCTTATCGTGATTCCCGTATCAATCGCATATTTGAAGGCACCAATGAGATCAATCGTATGCTGATACTTGACATGATGATTAAACGTGCGCTCAAAGGAGATATAGATTTGTTGGGTCCTGCACAGAAAGTGGCAGGCGAACTCATGTCTATTCCTGATATGGGCGAACAAGACGATTCGTTGTTTGCAAAAGAAAAAGGGTATCTGAGAGGTTTTAAAAAGGCTTGCTTAATGGTTGCCGGAGCAGCTGTGAAGAAGTTGATGACCCAACTGCAAACCGAGCAGGAAATTGTAATGAATGTGGCAGACATGCTCATAGAAGTTTATGTGGGCGAATCTTTGCAGTTGCGGGTGGAAAAATTAGTGAATGTGAACGGAGAAGAAGCATGTAGTTTGCAATTAGATATGTTGCGGACATGGCTAAGCGATTCAGCTGAAAGGATCCATAAGGCAGGAAGAGATGCCATTTATGCATTTGCTGAAGGCGATGAGCAAAAAATGATGTTAAACGGTATTAAGCGCTTTGCCAAAACAGATCCGTTCAATAGTAAGAATGCGCGTCGCAGGATAGCTGCAAAGATGCTTGCTGAGAACAAATATTGTTTCTAATTATAAGTAATTTCTTGCGTGAGTAAATTTAAATTTCCAATCATTTATTACCGCATGCCTGATAAAACGGAAGTTTGTTTCCTTCAGTCTGATTGCAATGCTGTTGAAATAGATTCCCTAGACGATATCCCTCTAAATTCAGGGTTTATTTTATATCCATTTTCTTCTGACAGTTCATGTAAACCATTGTTTATTCACGCAAGTAGCTATTCTAAATTAAACCTTGAAGAATTGCATGGTGGTTCATTGCGTGATCTGAATTGGGAAATAAAAGACGTATTTGTATCAGATATGGTTTCTAAAAATCGGGAAGAGTACTGCGCAAATGTTGTATCGGCAGTATCCAAAATTCAATCGGGAGCTATTAAAAAGGTGGTGCTGTCAAGAGTAAAAGAGATAAAAAGTAATTCTTTCAAGAACCCTCTAAGGGTGTTCTATAAACTCTGTATGAAACATCCGGCTGCCTTTGTTTCTCTGGTATATATTCCGGAAAATTTAGTGTGGATAACCGCTACCCCCGAATTATTGATTTCTGCTGATCAGGATAAAATAGAAACAGTTTCTTTAGCCGGAACTAAGCCCTTGGAAAATATGGAAGAATGGGGTGAAAAAGAAAAAATAGAACAACAAGTTGTCACGGATTATATCAGGAATGTTTTGCAAAAATATTGTGAGAATATTTCTGTTTCCGGTCCGCAGGAGGTAATTGCAGGAAATGTAAAACATATTAAGACTTCTTTTTCTGCTAAATTAAATACGGGATTATGGAATTTAGTTTCAGCTTTGCATCCAACTCCGGCTGTTTGCGGAATTCCATTAGATGAAGCAAACCAGTTTATTAAACAAACGGAAGGTTACGACAGAAAATATTATACAGGCTTTCTGGGCCCCTGCAATATGGAAGGTAAAACCGATTTATTTGTAAACTTACGTTGCGCTGAAGTACTGACCGATGCAGTAAACTTGTATATTGGAGGCGGAATAACAAAGGATTCAGTACCTGAAAAAGAATGGGAAGAAACAGAATTGAAATCGAAAACGTTACTTTTCGCTTTTGAAGAAAATGAATAAAACTACAAGTGACAAGCCAATAGCACAAGTTCTTTCAGCTATATCGGCAGCAAAAGGCATGAGGTATGCAATTATTTCTTCCGGTTCTCGCAACGCTCCTATAATTATAGCTTTAGATTCACAAGATGAAATAGAATGCCTGTCGATAATAGATGAACGCAGCGCAGCTTTTTTTGCGCTGGGAATTGCACAACAGTCTAATTCTCCGGTAGGTATAATTTGCACTTCCGGTTCGGCTGCATTGAATTACGCACCTGCTATTGCAGAGGCGTATTACCAAAATATTCCCTTGATCGTTATTACCGCTGATCGTCCGCCTGAATGGATAGACCAGGATGACGGACAGACAATTAATCAGAGAAGGATATATTCTAATTATTGCAAGGGATCCTACAATCTACCGGTCGAAATAAATCATCCAGATGATATGTGGTATGCTCAACGATTGATTTCAGAGGCATTTAATACTGCTATGGAACGGGGTAATGAGGGGCCAGTGCATATCAATGTTCCGCTCCGGGAACCGCTTTACAAAGAGGTTGAAAAAGCAAAAATCGATTATAAAATCATTCATACCTCCATTGTTCAAAAGCGATTGAGTGAGGTTGATGAGAAGGAGTTGTTGGCAGTATGGAATAATGCAAAAAAGAAAATGATTGTTTGCGGATTGCATAAACCAGGGAAGGAAGTAAATAGCCTGCTTGCCAAATTGGCAAATGATTCATCCGTGGCTGTCTTGACCGAGACTACATCTAATATGCAGGATGATAATTTCATTCATAATGTGGATGCAGTTTTGGATTCTTTTGATGAGAGTGATAAGGAATTCTTTCAACCTAACCTGCTAATTACCATTGGAGGGCCTGTTACTAGCAAGAAACTGAAAACATATCTGCGTAAGTACATACCTTTACAACATTGGCATATATCCATATCCGCTGCTCATACTGATACATTTCAATCTCTTACAAATGTATTGGCTGTAGATGAGAAGTATCTTTTCGCATTACTTTGCAAACAAAAAAATAAGCAGAAAATCAGTTATGCAAAAGACTTGAAGAGCATTTCGGATAATGCTAATAAAGCCCTACTTTCATATTCAAAAAAAGTTCCTTTTACTGACCTAAAGGTGATAGATATGATATGGAATAATACTCCAAAAGATTCTCATCTGCATTTAGGTAACAGTTCCCCTATCAGATATGCAAACCTTTTTGAAACAAAATTCAAAAATAGGATAAATTATTTTTGCAATCGTGGTGTAAGTGGCATAGATGGAATGACGAGTACTGCCTCTGGAGCTGCATTCAGTTCAGGCAGAATCACAACTCTCATCACAGGAGATTTGGCTTTTCTTTACGATTCGAATGCCTTATGGAATAAATATCTGCATGGCAATTTGAAGATAATTGTAATTAATAATGGTGGTGGCGGAATATTCCGTTTGATCGATTCCAAGGATTCCCCATTACTTGAAAAGTATTTTGAGGCTAAGCACTCTATGAAAGCCGAAGGCATTGTGAAGGCATTTGATATTCCTTATTATTCTGCCAAAAACGAAAATGAGTTGAAGCTAAGTTTAACTAAATTATATAAAGACCATAAAGGAAAACCAGCTATATTGGAAGTGTTCACTCCGAATCAACTGAATGCAGAAATATGGGCTGGCTATTTTAAATTGCTGAAAAAATGAAGACAAAAAAAAGGGATTGGAAGTCTATAAAGAAGTATAAGGAAATTCTACTTACCTTTCATAAAGGCATTGCAAAAATTAGTATTAACCGCCCGAAAGTGCATAATGCATTTACGCCTCTCACAGTCGATGAAATGATTGACGCGATGCATATTTGTAGGGAACGCACCGATATTGGGGTAATAATTCTGACCGGCGAAGGCGGCAAAGCTTTTTGCTCGGGAGGAGACCAGGGTGTGAGGGGACATGGGGGATATGTCGGAAAGGATAAAACACCAAGATTAAACGTATTGGATTTGCAGAAATTAATACGTTCCATACCTAAGCCTGTTATTGCTATGGTGGCGGGCTGGGCAATAGGTGGCGGACATGTTTTACATGTTGTTTGTGATCTTTCTATCGCAGCTGATAATGCGCGTTTCGGACAGACTGGGCCTAAGGTTGGTAGTTTTGACGGAGGCTTTGGGGCATCTTATCTGGCTCGGATTGTGGGGCAAAAAAAAGCTCGCGAGATATGGTACTTATGCGACCAATATAATGCACAGGAAGCATTGGATATGGGGCTAGTAAATAAAGTCGTCCCGCTTGAACAATTGGAGGATGCTACGGTAGAATGGTGTAATAAAATTTTACAAAAAAGTCCGTTGGCGTTAAGGATGCTCAAAGCTTCATTTAATGCGGAATTGGATGGACAAGCGGGCTTACAGGAACTTGCAGGAAATGCAACGTTACTCTATTATTTGTCTGACGAAGCAAAAGAAGGTCGTGATGCATTTATGGAAAAAAGAAACCCCGATTTCAGTAAATTCCCAAAATTCCCATAATTCATGAATAAGGCCCGTGCATGGATCGTTTCCCTGCGCTTAAGAACATTACCCCTTGCTTTAGCTGCTACAGGCATGGGGAATTTCCTGGCTGTAGGGTTTAAGGTATTTAACTTGCAAACTTGCCTTCTGACTTCATTAACTGCTGTACTTTTACAAATACTGTCTAACCTGGCAAATGAGTATGGTGATTACAAGCATGGCGCCGATAATGATGAAAGAATAGGCCCGCAGAGGAGTTTGCAAACCGGAACGATTTCTGTCTCCGCTATGCGGAATGCCGTAATTTTTGTTGCATTACTTACGTTTGTTAGTGGGTGTATACTGTTATACGAAGCGGTAGATAATTTCTATACATTTCTTATATTTCTGGTTATCGGCTTGCTATGTATTGTTGCAGCCATAAAATATACAATGGGTAAAAAACCTTATGGATATTCAGGTCTGGGGGACATGGCTGTTTTTATTTTCTTTGGAGTAGTTGGGGTTGGTGGAACCTTTTACCTGCATGCACATTATTTTGAATTGGATATTTTAATGCCTGCCAGTACACTTGGTTTTTTAAGTGCAGGTGTATTAAATGTAAATAATATGAGGGATATAAATACCGATGCGGCCACCGGTAAACGAACTCTTGCAGTGAGACTGGGGCTTACTAATGCAAAGAGATATCACTTTCTTTTAATTGTAATTGCCTTTAGCCGATTAACACGTTTTACTCTGCTGCATATGAGTTCCCCATGGCAATGGACGTTTCTAATAACTCTCCCTCTTTTTATCTGGCATTTGGTAGGCGTTATGAAAAGTGATTCTGCGGGAATGGATAAATACCTTAAACAACTTGCTATATTTACTTTATTACTTGTTCTTTGCATGGGAATCAGCATTTGTTTAAATCCATATGTATAAAGCTGAATATAAAAAATATTTATTAAAATTCAAACACCCATCAGGTACCTCAAGGGGTGTACTAACAGAAAAACCGGCGTATTTCATTAAGATATGGGAGGATGGAACCCGTTCTGTTATTGGAATAGGTGAATGTAGTATTTTAAAGGGTTTAAGTGTGGATGATGTTGATAATTATGAAGAATTTTTGAAATATGTTTGTGAAAATATCAATGTATATATTCAGAATTTAACAAGTGAGTTACTTGCATTTCCGTCCATATTATTTGGAGTGGAAACAGCTCTGAAGGATTTGAAAAATAATGGAACCAGAATACTATTCCCATCAAATTTTACCGGCGGTTTGGAAGGAATTCCAACTAACGGACTTATTTGGATGGGGACCGTTGAGTTTATTAAAAAGCAGCTGAAAGAGAAGATAGAAGCAGGTTTCAGATGTATTAAGATAAAGATAGGAGCGATCGGATTTGAAGAGGAACTAAGTATGCTTTCAGAATTACGTATGGAATATCAGGAAAATGATTTGGAAATAAGGCTGGATGCAAACGGTGCATTTGCAGATAACGAAGCATTAAATAAATTGGAGCAGTTGGCAGTATTCAAAATACATTCAATCGAGCAGCCAATAAAGCAAGGAAACCGGGAAGAAATGGCAAAACTCTGTAGAAGATCTCCTATTCCCATTGCATTGGATGAAGAACTTATTGGTGTTTTAAAAGATGAAGAGAAAGAAAGGCTTGTTTCACAAATTCTTCCTGGTTATCTCATTATAAAGCCTTCCTTGCTTGGTGGATTTAAGCATTCGGAAGAGTGGATTGAAATTGCAAATAAGTATAAGGTAGGTTGGTGGATCACTTCGGCATTGGAATCAAATATTGGACTGAATGCTATTGCCCAATGGACGTATACCCTAAACAGCAAATTGCCACAGGGATTAGGAACAGGACAACTTTATACAAATAACATTCCATCGCCTCTTTTAATGGAAGATACTAAACTCTGGTACTTAGGCAGAGATTGGAATTTGGACAGAATAGAAACTGCAGAATGAATTATTTCGACGAAATTACATTAAATGGTCAGGGCTATTTTAGGGATGATCTGGTAAGATTGGTCAATAAAGGTATTAATGAACCAACTATTTCTGACTTTAAAAAATCATTATATAGTTTTATAGATGAATGGATTTCTGATAAGATAACAGTTACAGTTAATACATCAGGGACTACGGGTATGCCCAAATCAATTTCATTCAGAAAGGAGCAGTTTATTAACAGCGCCCTTATGACCTGTAATTACTTTAATTTAACTGACCGTACAACAGGATTACTTTGTCTCTCCCCTGATTATATTGCCGGAAAAATGATGGTTGTTCGTGCTTTTGTGAGCGGAATGGATTTGATAACACTGGAGCCATCTGATAAGCCGCTACTGGGTATTGCCGGAAAAAAAATTGATTTTGCAGCGTTCGTTCCACTGCAAGTTCAGAATTTAAGTGGTAATGAAATAAGCAAAAAGCGATTTCAAACAATTAAAAATGTAATTATTGGCGGTGCTCCCATATCACCATCATTGGAAAAAGAATTGGAAAGTTATACCAATTCAATTTATGCCACATTTGCTATGACAGAAACACTTAGTCATGTTGCATTAAGGAGATTGAGTGGAAAATCAAGGAGCGATAAATATTTTGCATTGCAGGGGGTCGATTTTGAGAGTGACAATCGGGGGTGTTTAATTGTGAATGCACCTTTAGTGAATGATGCTCCGGTTATTACAAATGATATTGTCGAACTAAATGACTCAACTCATTTTAAATGGCTGGGGCGATATGACAATGTCATCAATAGCGGCGGGATTAAAATTCATCCTGAGATTGTAGAGAATAAATTAGCAACGTTAATTCCTGATCATAGGTTTTTCATTGCAGCTTTGCCAGATGAAAAGTTCGGGCAAAAAGTAGTTATTGTAATTGAGGTACCGGAAAATATGGATATTGCCGGAATAAAAACCCTGACTGAAAAGACTCTGTCCAAATATGAAATCCCTAAGGAATATTATAGAGTCGAGAAGTTTATTGAAACGCCAACAGGTAAAGTAAAGAAAGAAGAAACCTTGAAATTGGCTACCCAATTCTAAGCTTCCGATTGCATTTTTTTTAATGCGATGAGTTGTTCTTTAATTTTAAGCAGTGAACTATATACTGCATCTCTTTCAAATGCTTCTCTTTTGTTTTCTTTTAAATATTTCTGCGCGCCTTCCAGCGTATAACCTTGTTCTTTAACCAGGTTATGCAATACTCTGATTTTTGAAATATCCTGGGAAGTATATTGCCTGTTTCCACGGCTGTCCTTCGATAAATCAAGAATAGTAGAGAATTCTTTTTCCCAGAAACGGAGTAAAGAAGTGTTCACATGGAACATTTCGGCCACTTCTCCAATGGAGTAAAACATTTTTTCAGTTTCTTTTTCCTTGTAAGGCATTTTATCGGGCTCCTTGTTTAAATTTTTCAATGAAGTTCCTGGTAAATTCCGATAAGACCAGTTTCCCACTAATTTCCGCTCTTTCAGCAAGTAACGTGTCCCAGTTTTCAGTTCCTTCCCAAAATACTTTTTTCAGCATCATCATGGCTTCCGGATTACTTTGCGATAGTTTAGTTGAAAGATCTTCAACTGCCTTGTCCAGTTCTGCTATAGTGGGATATATGCCTGCATACATTCCTTTTTCTTTTGCCCATTGTGCGGTCATCCATTCACTTGCACTGATGGATAATGCTGCAAATGCGGAAGTGCCAACTTTTCTTTCCACAGCAGGGCCAACCACAAAAGGGCCAATTCCAACACTTAGCTCGCTTAGTTTTACAGATGCTGCCTCGGTTGCCAATGTATAATCTGCGGCTGATGCAATACCTACTCCGCCCCCAACTGTTTTACCTTGCACCCTGGCAATAATAAATTTTGGAGCCTTGCGCATGGCATTAATCACAGCTGCAAATCCAGAAAAGAATTTTTTACCGGTTTCCAAATCTGCTATGGAAATAAGTTCATCAAAAGATGCTCCGGCACAGAATGTTTTTTCTCCGCCACTTTTAATTATTATAACTGTAGCTTCATTATTCTTCCCTGCATTTTCAATTTCAAGTGCAAGATTTCTTAATAATGTTCCGGGTAGGGAATTACTTTGAGGATGGAAAAATTCAATAGTTGCAATTCCGTTTTGTATGCTTGTTTCAACTTTACCTGAGTCCATAATATAGTTTAATAAGCATTGATAAAACCTGCTGATAGCACTAAGTCCTCCATAACTTCACCATTCTCGCAACGCAAAGTTCTTGCAGGAAATTTCTGAACAAGAGATAAGTTATGGGTGGCTATAATTACGGAACAATCTGTTTCAGTAATACCGGACAGTAGCCGGACAATATCTTCTGAGGTTTCGGGGTCAAGGTTTCCTGTAGGCTCATCAGCCAGAATAATTTCCGGGTGATTAAGAAGTGAACGCGCAATAGCTACACGTTGTTGTTCGCCACCCGAGAGTTCATGGGGCATTTTAAATCCTTTAGTATTGAGTCCTACTTTATCCAGAACTTCGTTGATCCGCTCATCCATCTTCTGCTTATCTTTCCAGCCTGTGGCATGAAGCACAAAGAGAAGATTATCCTTTACTGTTCTGTCATTTAGTAACTGAAAATCCTGGAAAATAATCCCCAGCCTTCTTCTCAAAAGGGGAATTTGTTTTCTTTTTATTTTACTTAAATCGTACTCCGCTATATGAGCTTCACCTTCCACTAAAGGAAGTTCAGCATATAATGTTTCAAGCAAACTGCTTTTTCCGCTGCCTGTTTTCCCCATCAGGTATATGTGCTCGCCTTTTTTTACCTCCAGGTTTACACGGCTCAGAATAAGACTGTCTCCCTGGTATATTGCCACGTTTTTTAAACTGATGGTTATGTTTGGATCCATATATTTTCAGAGTATGTCGGGAGTAAAGTTAAAATAATGTTTTTAATATCCGCAAATTGTGTGTATAGATTTTCTTTTCTTCATTAAAAATGCCCAAATGGTCAAGTTTATCTATATGTACTTTGCCTGATGAATGTATAATTTGCATATCCGGAAGTACAATGCCCACATGGGTTATAGCGCCATCAGTATTATCAAAAAATGCAAGGTCCCCTGGTTTAGCTTCTTCGGGAAAATCCAATGTTTCGCCTTGTTCCACCTGTTGTGAAGCATCCCTGAAGAGCTTTATTCCATTGAGGCGGTAAACCATCTGTGTGAACCCTGAACAGTCTATTCCAAAAGGTGTGCGGCCTCCCCACAGGTAAGGAGTATTGAGATAAGTAAAAGAATCCTCCACAATTTTTGCCCGCTTAGGTTTAGTGCCCGGGGTTGTAACACTTCCCTGGAAGTTGTATTTCTTTTTTTCAATAGTAAATTCTTTCCCTTTGATAAAAGGCAATCGACTCCCGATAGTTACCGGGAAAGAAATATTTTCTGTTGTTTCTGTAATTACTCCCACAATGTCTGATGTACGTGAATAGGCTTCGCTACTTAATTTATCGAAAGTTTCTTTTGAAATTGGAAGGTATTGTTTTCTGTCAATCCAACTTTTATAACCATCAATAGCAGAAGAAATATATACCCAGCTTTTATGTTCTTCCAGAATTTCAAAATGCTCGCCAAACAATAGTTGCGTAGTCATTTCGCTCCTGTCCGCAGGTTCCCTACGGCAAGGCACTACACTTAAATTACAAAAGCCAAAAAGGTTCATTTTCCGTTAACAATTTTCAATTACTAAAGCGCTTGCGCCGCCGCCACCATTGCAAATTCCTGCTGCGCCGTATTTTGCTTTGTTCTGTTTCAATACATTTATAAGCGTTACAATAATTCGAGCACCTGAACAACCCAATGGATGGCCTAAAGAAACTGCCCCGCCATTTACATTAACCCTATCCGGGTTGAGGTTTAAAATTTTACTGTTAGCAAGTGCCACCACTGAAAATGCTTCATTAATTTCAAAATATTCGATGTCACTTATTTTAAGTTTTGCCTTTTCAATTGCTTTTGGCAAGGCTTTGGATGGAGTAGTGGTAAACTTTTCCGGAGCTTGTTCGGCATCAGCATAGCCAATGATTTTTGCAAGGGGCTTAATGCCTAATTCATCTGCTTTTTCCTTGCTCATTAAAACTACAGCAGCTGCACCGTCATTAATAGTAGATGCGTTTGCAGCAGTTATTGTCCCGTCTTTCTTAAACACCGGTTGCAAGCTTGGTATCTTATCGAATTTTACATTTTTATATTCTTCGTCTTCGTTAACAACGATAGCCGGCCCTTTGCGTTGTGGCACTTCTACAGGTACCACTTCATCTTTGAATTTACCATTTTTCCATGCCTCGGCAGAACGGGTATATGACGCAATTGCATGTGCGTCTTGTTCCTGGCGGGAAATATTGCACTCTGTAGCACACAGTTCTCCTGAAAGTCCCATGGGGGTATTAGTATATGGATCTGTAAGTCCATCAAACATCATTCCGTCAATGAGTGTGCCGTTGCCCATGCGGTAACCCTTACGTGCTTTATCTAAATAATATGGCGCCATAGACATGCTTTCCATTCCTCCGGCAACTACCACATCGGTATCGCCCAGCAAAATACTCTGCACTCCCCACATAATTGACTTCATACCCGATGCGCAAACTTTATTTACAGTTGTGCAGGGCACATTATCCGGAATACCTGCAGCACGTGCAGCCTGGCGTGCAGGAGCCTGTCCAACTCCACCTTGCAACACATTGCCCATAAACACCTCATTTACGTTAGCCGGGTCCAAATTTATTTTGGCTAATGCCTGTTTAATAGCGGTCGCTCCCAACATGGTAGCAGGAACTTCTGATAATACTCCTCCGTAACTACCAATAGGGGTACGAACTGCGGATACGATATAAACTTCTTTTGACATATTACTTGTTTGATTTATGACCCAAAAGTAAGGCTTTTAGTTGAATAAGTGGTAAGTGGATAGTGGTTAGTGATTAGTAAACCTTTTAGGAATATGTTCAAGTTTTTAAACTATACACTAACCACTATCCACTTACCACATTTTTCCGTACGTTTGGGCTATAAAAGACGCAGTAACACCCCATTTTACCGTATGAGCAACATTACAAACGAGCATAGCCTTACCCATAAAGCGATAAATAACACGGTGATAGTGGCCGCTTTAGGCTACTTCGTGGATATTTATGACCTGATATTATTCAATGTAGTTCGCAAGCCCAGCCTTGAAACGCTTGGTTTTAAAGGGGACGAAATATTAGATAAAGGTATTCTCTTGCTGAACTGGCAAATGGCGGGTATGATGATAGGCGGCATTATATGGGGAATATTGGGCGATAAAAAAGGAAGACTTTCCATATTGTTTTTCACCATTTTACTTTATTCAGTTGCCAACATTGCCAATGCTTATGTGCATGATATAAATACGTATATCGCCTTGCGGTTTATTGCCGGATTAGGTTTAGCCGGTGAACTGGGTTTGGGGATTACCCTCGTTTCTGAAGTAATGACTACCAAGAACAGAGGCTATGGCACTACCATAGTTGGTTTTGTTGGTGTTCTGGGAGCCGTTCTGGCTTTTATTGTAGCTGATGTATTCAGTTGGCAGAGCGCTTATTTAGTCGGTGGCGGACTCGGACTTGCCTTGCTTGTGTTGCGTTTGTTGGTAAGGGAATCGGGAATGTTCAATAAGATCAAACAGGTGGAAACTGTGAGGGGGCATTTTTTGAGCCTTTTTACCGATTCCAAAAGATTTTTAAAATACCTTTATTGCATCTTTCTTGGATTGCCCGTGTGGTATATCATAGGCTTATTGGTATTCTTCTCTACCGAGTTTGCCCAGAAAGTATTCCATATTCAGGGCACCATTGTTGCTGGGCAAGCCATAATGTATCATTATATAGGAGCATCTATCGGTAGCTTACTTTGGGGAGTGATAAGCCAGTGGCTGCATTCGCGCAAAAAATCGCTGATGATTGCCATGTCTTTTATGATTGTGATGGCTGTTGCTTATTTCTCATCCTTCGGATTGAGCGCTTTTGCGTTTTATGTTATTATCTTTTTGCTGGGAATAACACAAGGCTATTGGACCATATTTATTACCGTTGCATCGGAACAATTCGGTACTAACATGCGTGCGACTGTAACAACCACCGTACCCAATTTTGTGCGGGGTTCATTTATCGGGGTTTCCGCTC
>DATHNK010000305.1:0-5469 GCA_035486075.1 Bacteroidia bacterium | reverse complement strand
TACCGATACCAACAAAAGCCTTGCGGACGAATATTTTGACAAGGGTTTAAGAGTACAGGAGACCAACCTAACCCAATCTATTTATTATTACAAAAGGTCGCTCACCATTTACCCTGATTTCGGGCATTACAAATTACTTGTCCCATTACTCTACCAGGCGGGCTGTTATGGTGAAATGAACGAATTGTGCCGCTTTTTAGTATTACCCCGTTCCCTTGATTCCGCTTCTGCCTTATATGGCAAATACCTTCTATCCCAACCCGATTTTGATTTGGTTTGCGACTACGTTGTTTCAAACATATTACTATATAATACCGTATGGAACAGTAAAGCCGAAGAAACAGCGCTGACAAAGGGACTTGGAATAAAGTTGGAAGATGTTAAGAAAAGGGTACTCTCAGATAACAGGGTAAAGCTATCTGCTCCAACTGAAGAGAACAAGAATGCTCTATGGGATCTGCTTACCAGTGATGAAAAAGCATCCTATTTTAATAATGAGCCTACATCCGATAATTACCGGGAATTTATAAAAGATACTTCCAGGGTATTTGAAATAGATAAAAGCCTGGTTCAGCAGTTTGATTACCGTATTACAGATAACTATAATTTTAATGAAAATCTCGAGGAAGTCAGAAATGATTTTGATGCATTAGATGAAAAGTATGGAAAATTGATTCCGGAAAAGGAATATGGCAACTATTTTGAACGATATAACTTTGAACGAAATATCACCCTTAATGATTCCATTAATATCTTAATTTATGCGTATGATACTTCTGAGTTAAGCAGTCCGAAAGACATGCGTAATATTTACCACAGGCTGGTAACTTATACCTATCGGCGTACTGATAACGGAGAGATACCAACTCAAATTGATTCTAAAATTGTTGCAGTACAATCGGGGGAAGAATTATCAACGGTTAAATTCAACAGGAATATATTCACCATTACTTATTTCAAACGTACCTGGGAAAAGCCCTATGTAAAGATAGATTTCGACAACCACCTGAATAAAATAGAGCAAACAGGAGAGCAAAGTTTTGAAATAAGTCCCGCCGGGCATATCAAAGAAGTTTCAACTTCTGCCGGGAATAAGGCTACCCTTTAACCTGAAATTCCGTATCAATACTTCGGCTATCAGTAAGTTAGGTATCCAGCTAAGCCAGGCCACCAGCACATACATTTGGGTGGAATGCAGATGTATGAAATGCGGCAATATCAATACGTACAAACGCAACGAGACCGCAGTAAGGGTTAGTGCATAGCTCCGGTACATATAGGCAAGGTGCAGTTTGAATCTCTTGTCGCGGGCATATTTATAAGCCAGAAAAGTAAAGAGCCACCACAGGCTTGCGGTAATTGCAAAGGATATCTTCGCCCAGGTTCCGCCATTGGCATAAAGCGCCATAACAAAGCCGGAAGGTGCGGTAAAAACAAGTATAAGTATCACATATATTTTCCCGAGTTGGCGGTGCATCAATGGCCATTTTCGAAGCACAGGTTTTATAAACTGGAATATTCCGGTTAACAACACAAATGTTCCGGTAGCAATGTGGATATAAAAAGCCTGTTTCCATAAGGAGATATGAATTACAGCCTGCTTGGTAAGCAGAAAACCGACATCGTAACGGAAAGAAAAATAGGGAATGGTGATTCTTGCCATCAGGTAGACGAAAAACAACATAATGCCTACCAATACAATGGCATACACTGTTTTAAATTTCGTAGCAAGGTTTTGTTGCATCCAATTTCTTATTACACTTGCAAATGTATCTCAAATCAGGAAATCCTTCTTCAATATGTTTTTTTCAATCTAATACGTCATTGCGAGGAACGAAGCAATCTTGCCGCTATGTATGTAGTTTTTTGGGTAAGATTGCTTCGTTCCTCGCAATGACGATAGGGGTTTGGCTATAAAGCAATAATTCCTGTACATTTGCCACACAGGCACTATGAACATCCAACTGACAAAAGCGGGCAAAAAATATGGAAGAAGCTGGATATTCCGGGATTTTTCGTTTCAGTTCAATGACGGTAAAAAGTACGTGGTAATTGGGCCTAATGGTTCCGGAAAATCCACATTATTAAAGATAGTTTCCGGCGGAGCCACACTTTCTGAAGGAGCTATAGAATTCACTTCAGGAAATAAAAAATTAAAACCCGAAGATGTTTTTCAATATGTATCCATAGCTGCTCCCTGGCTGGATATTCCTGAGGAATACACGTTGGAAGAAATTATTATGTTCCATACGCAATTTAAAAAACTTATTAATAATATTTCAGTCAAAGAAGCTATAAAAATAATTGACCTGGAACATACCCGTGAAAAACATTACCGCAATTTCTCGTCCGGTATGAAACAGCGTGTAAAGCTTGGGCTGGCTATTCTTTCAGACACCCCTCTCCTGCTCCTTGATGAGCCTGTAACAGCGCTGGATGCCAAATCGGTAAAATGGTACCAGGATATGATAGCGGAATATTCAAAGGACAAAACCATTATTGTTTTTTCCAATAACCGGGAAGAAGAATTCGGATTTTGCGAAGAGAAGGTGCTCTTAAAAGGATGAACGTGACCTGTAGTTAAACAGGGATTTGTGCATGTATCCGTGTGATTTTCCTTTAAATACATATCCGAATGACAACTGTGTAGTTAAAAAACTGTCATTATTGGTTGGGTCTCCCCTTTTATTACCCGGCAGGTAGTTATCGGCCCATGCTCTTGTCATTCCCGGTACCATGGATGTTCTGTTTGCCATATAGGCTGCCTCGGAACCATCGGTTAAAGTAACGTATTTAGAGCTTACATCATCCAGATAATCAGTGAACGTTTCTGTCCATATTAAATTCCATCCAATCCTGTACTGGCGTTGAAATGTATAAAAGAAACCTATTCCCAGTGGAACTCCGGGTTGAAAGAGGCTGTAGGCTTTTCCTTCTGTTTCAAGCGGTTCCAGGCTTACCCAACTACCATTGTACATAGCTTCCGGGTTATGGTGAAACCCGCTTATACCACCTGTTAAATAGGCATTAAATGTAGTTTTGTAACTGAAATATCCGCCAATATCGGTTGCCTGGTAAAAAACCCAATCGCACATAAGGGATACTTCTTCAATATCATTCCTGAAATAAAGATTGCGCCCTACCCTGCCGTGGTTTGTAGACAAACTATCCGCTCCGCAGATCCGGATCCAGTTGAATTGGAGTTCCGCATAAAAATGGGTGTTTATTTTGTACCTACCGTAGGCTCCTATTGCCCAACGGGTTTCCTGGGGCTTCATATCAATTATCCAGGGCCTTGCAGTCTGAAGCTGGCCTCCAATATCTCCCAGGTAATTTGAGGCACCCAAATTTAAACCTGCATCGAAGTCGAATTGGGCTTTTGCGGAAAATGCCAACAGGAATAAAAAAGAAATTGAAAGTATATTTTTGCGCATACGTAATTACCTTTTAAAATGCTTCTATTAAACAGAAGCCTTATTGAATTAATATTTTTATCTTACTAAAATAACCTAAACGGACTTCAGGCAACAAAATTGCATTAAAATTCAAAATAACCACCTGATCTTTATCAGTAACGAAACATTTACTTTTCAACCTGAGTAAAGTAATGTTTCACCTGATTTTCTTATTAGTTTACTATTAATTAATGTTTACCTGTCATCCCTTTAAAACTTTATCCGCAAGAGTCTGTCTGCATGATAAAAATCATTGACCCAATTAAAATAATTAGGATATTGGTATCCTAAACGATGTTTTGAATAATTTGTTACTACTTTTACGCTTTATATGCATTGTTGTTAATTAGGATTTTCTTGTTTTATCTGCTGTAAAGCAATGTTAGCTTAAGGAATGAAAAATATATACGATAGATTAATATTCATTGGGTATTTAACAGCCATTATCATATTGGCCTTTATTGGTATTAAATCTCTGCGGAGTACTACCAGCTATATTGCATCGGACAAAGATGTTACCAATACCCATAAGATCATTGAAACCTTAGTAACCATTGAGTCTACCCTAAAAGATGCGGAAGATGCGGAAAAGGGATATATCATAACAAGTAAAAACATGTATCTGGACCCTTATATAAGCGACCGGAATATGCTTAGAAAATTTACAGGGGAACTGATATCCATTTCCAATAATACTGAGATACAGCGAAAGGACCTTAATTTAATAGATTCTTTGATCTCCATGCGAATTGAATCATTGAATACAGGAATAATACTCAGGAGCGGAAAAGGCGGGTTTGAAGCTGCCCAGCGTATCATGGCCTCCGATTCGGAAAAAAGAGTTTCAGACTCCGTGAATATGCTTATTTCAAGGGTGCAAAAATCTACCCAAGCCATACTGGAAGCGAAAGAGGACGATATGGTGCACAATGCAGGAGCCACCGGCAATTTTTATTTTGCAGGTATCTTAACCAGTGTAGTATTACTTATTCTGACTTATATACTGCATTTGAATGACCGGAAGAAACGAAACCTGGCGGAACAAAAACTACAGGATAGCCAAAAAAGGTATGAAATGATAGCCCGTAATTTTCCGGATGGAACTATTAATGTACTGAACAGGGAATTGAAATATGTTTTCGCCAATGGTAAAGAGCTTTCAAAATTTGAAATAGCCCCCGAAGACCTGATAGGAACTGAATACCTGGTAAGATTTCCACTGGACAAAAGAGAGTCGATACGGAATGAAATAATGGATGTGTTTGACCGCAAAAGCATTAATGTTTCATTTGAATTTACTTACCGCGGGCTACTTTACACGGCCAGCGCCGTTGCTTTATGGAACAGCATAAATACAGAAATTGATGAAGTATTATTGGTAGAACAAAATATTACGGCGCAGAAAAGAGCGGAACAGGATGTGCGAACCTCGCTGGAAAAGGAAAAACACCTTAACGAGCTTACCTCGCTTATCGTTTCCATAGCTTCCCATGAATTCAGAACCCCGCTGGGTACCATCATATCTTCAACCGAACTGATAGAAAAATATATCCGGAACAGCAATGAAGTGGATATAATAAGGGAAAAGAGCAACAAACACCTGTTGCGTATCAAATCGTCTGTTGATCACCTGGTAGATATCCTGAACAGCTTTATCTCCCTTGAAAAACTGGAGCAGGGCAAAATTGAAGTAAAACCATCGCTTTATAATATTGTTTTATTTTCCGAAGATTTGATAGATGAATTGAATTCGTCCCTTAAAAACGGGCAAATTATTAATTATAAGCACAGCGGAAATAATACGGGGGTGTTTCTCGACCAGCAAATGATGAAGAATGTAATAGTGAACCTTCTGTCAAATGCCAGCAAATATTCTCCGGAAGACACTCCTATTGAATACAAAACCTCCCTGAATGATTCCGGGCTTGAAATTGAGGTTACAGACCATGGAATGGGAATTCCGGAAGCTGACCAATCGCATCTTTTTGAAAATTTTTTCAGGGCAAAAAATGCG
>DATHNK010000304.1:0-2420 GCA_035486075.1 Bacteroidia bacterium | reverse complement strand
TTGAAGACGCAAAAACATATCTTTTTAAAAAACTTAAAATAGACGAAGAAATTAAAGATTCACTAGCTACTGGATACGCCTATTTATCCTTAGGGGAGCTTTATTTACAATCTGGTAAACTAGATTCAGCGCTTTTATTTGAAAACAAAACAAACACTATTGGAAAAGCATTGAATAATAAACTGCTGTTGGCCTACTCAGATTCATATATCGGCTCCATTTTAAGTAAGCAGGGTGTATTCGACGACGCTTATAATATTTTGGAAGAAGCTTTGCAAATAGCTAAATCGATAGATGATAAGGAAACTATCTCCATGATATATTTTAATCTTGGAGAAGTGTGTGTTAAATTGCAAAGGTTTCCTGATGCATCTAATTTTTATGCCCAATCGCTGGATATAGCAAAGAAGATCAACGACAAGAAAAAAATAATGCAAGGGTATTTGGCTCTTACCCACTACGACTCTGTATCGGGTAATTTGAATGCGGTGTTGCCCCACTATATGGAATACATCACATACCGCGATAGTGTGTTCAACGTGAGCAATGCAAGAAAGATTGAAAATGAAAAAATATCTTACGATTTTGAAAACCAACGGGCAATTGCAAAAGAAGAATCGGAAAGAAGAATTCAAAGGCAGAAAATACTCAGGGATATGTTTATTGGCGGATTTGGGCTTGCTTTGATTTTCTCTTTAGTATTCTTTCGTCAGCGGGTAAGAATTGGAAAGGAAAAGAAACGCAGTGATGATTTACTTCTGAATATTCTTCCGGCTGAAACAGCGGAGGAACTTAAAGCCAAAGGTAGTACCATTGCCAAGGACTATGACATGGTGACTGTATTATTTACCGACTTTAAAAACTTCACCAAAGCGAGTGAAAGCCTCAACGCGCAGGAGTTGGTTAATGAAATAAATTACTGCTACAGTGAGTTCGACAGGATAGTGACGACATTCGGAATAGAAAAGATAAAAACCATTGGTGATGGCTATATGGCTGCCGGCGGCTTGCCGGTGAAGAATTCAACTAATGCTATTGATGCCGTAAAAGCCGCGCTGGCAATACGCGACTTTATTGAAAATGAAAAACAAAAAAGAATGAGTGAAGGCAAGCCATTTTTTGAGATACGTATTGGAATGCATACCGGGCATGTGGTGGCAGGAGTAGTGGGTATAAAGAAATTCGCTTATGATATCTGGGGCGATACAGTGAATATTGCCTCCCGAATGGAATCAAGCGGCGAACCGGGTAAAGTAAATATATCCGGAGCAACTTATGAATATGTAAAAGACCAATTCAAATGTACCTATCGGGGTAAGGTGCTGGCCAAGAATAAAGGCGAGATAGATATGTACTTTGTGGAAAGCTAAAAGTTATTTTACCTTCTTCAGATCTTTCTTCAATATATCAAGGTTAAATCCGCTTGGAGAGCCTTTTTTAGAGGCAAAATCAGGACTGATCACTGCATACGCTTCTTCACAATATGCATCCCAAAAAGCCCATGTTATTTTTTTAGTCTCGCCCCATGTTACACAGGTTACTCCGTTCCTGTCATACCCAATAATGGCAACAGCATGCCCTCCCCAGGAACCAACTTTTCCACGCCCTTTCAATCCCAAGGATGTTAATCTCCATTTTTTTTGCTTCCAGGCTGTTTTAGGCAATAAAAATCCTGCATAGCAGCCCCCGAACAGGAAGCAAGCTTGTTTTATATGGTTGCGGTCTTTATGGTTAAGCTTTACGTAAGCCATTACTTTATGCCCGGCAATTCCCTTTTTTCTCCAGTGATGCAGCACATCCAGCTGATTGGCTCCGTCATCATGCGCTCCGGTTACGGGATTATAGCCTGTAATGGCTGAATAGGCTTTAAGAATGGTATCATCGGTCGGGACAACAGGTTTTCCGTTGTCTGCCGTCCATTCAATAATTAAATGCGCGGCCGAAGCAACGGTACAATTCTCTATTTTTTTATTCATCATCAAACCCCATCTATGGTTGGGTATTTGCTTGGCCCAAACATGTTCTGCAGGTGCTTTGGGTAGTTTATTTATATCAATATAGTCCTTAAGATGCAACGTTCTTGGGTCATGTCTTACCGGATGCTTGCCAAGTTTCATCATGGAGTGGTCTACTTTTTTTGTTGCCATAAACGGGTATTATTGAGATTTGTAATTAAGTTCGGTTAAAACAGGTGAAGTAAATATGCAATTTTTTTTTAGTTGTTTTTAGGTTTCATAAAATAGGAGGCTGTGAAAAGCTTAAATTTGTATGTTTGCCAATAAATAGAATAAAATGAAGTTTTTTATAGATACGGCTAATTTAGCCCAGATAAAAGAAGCCCAGGATTTGGGTGTACTGGATGGTGTTACTACCAATCCTTCGCTAATGGCTAAGGAAGGCATAGTAGGGCAAGCGAATAT
>DATHNK010000303.1:0-2197 GCA_035486075.1 Bacteroidia bacterium | reverse complement strand
AGCTGAGTATTTTTACGCTCATAAACAATATGACAAAATTTCGTTCAACTTTACCAGCGGTTTCAAAGCTGATTATTCTGAATGGATGAAGGGCAACAGGGTTTTGGTAAACGGTAATAATGTTACCTGGAAAAAGTCCGCGGAACCTGCCAATACATATCAAGTATTCCGAAGCTATATGGACGTAGTAATGGAATATGCAGGCACGCTTTCGCTCTCCAAAAGCCTTAAACATAAAGAGCTAAAAGATATAACTGTTGGCGATGTATTTATACACGGAGGCTCCCCGGGCCATGCCGAAATAGTGATGGATATTGCCGAAAATGCCAAAGGTGAAAAGGTATTTTTATTAGCACAGAGCTATATGCCTGCGCAGGATACCCAGATATTAAAGAACCCGAACGATGCTGCTTTAAGCCCCTGGTATAGCGTCAATGAATCTTCACACATTACCACCCCTCAATGGACTTTCACTTCAAATGAACTGATGTGTTGGGAATAAATTTATGTTCGACGAAGAAATAAAAATGCCGGACACTTACTATAAGGTGCCCGGCATTTTTATTCTTATCACTATTATCATAATAACCTTAGTTGCCCGACATGATAGGCCAAATGTCCCGTCCGGCTAAGCAACACATTCAACCTGTTTCTGTGTGGTTCCTTGGCAAAATCTTCCACCGAAACGGAATTATGCTTTTCAAACCAGCCTTCTGCAGGTAAATTATTGAAGTGGGTTGCCAGTTTTGTATTTACATTTTTCCAGTAAGTTCTTAATTCACTTGCTGAAGGTATTTCTGCCACCGCTTTATCAGGCTTGGTTAAAAATGGTTCGTCCAATTGAGGATATTGCTGTTTGTCGAGATTAAGCAATGCCAGCATCCTGTCATGTACCGCTGTTAAATGCCCCAATATATAAACTCCCCTGTTTTTACCCGGTGCAATTTCTTTCATTAACTGCTCATCGGTAAGTTTATCCAATATACCGTCTGCATTTTTTACCTGTCCATGCCAGGCATCTACTGCAGATTTAACTGCTAACTGTGTTGTGTTTGTCATATTATTTGTTTTTATTTTTATTAAATTATTTACTCAAATTTTTGTTAATAGATTTAGCTTCAGAGTATCCATCGGCCGCCAGGCTGAACATCAGAACTACCAGGCCGGCAAATAACATAAGCCAGTCTTTAAAGACCAGGTTGGTTAAAAAAATTGTGATTTCGCCATAGCGGATCAATATCCATGCAATTACCAGGGCAAAGCCCAACATTTTGCGCTGGCCGTTGTATATATATCCACCGCCGAATAACAGTAAGTTAAGAACGAATGCGAGCCATGGGTTTTTCATAATTAATTTGGTTTATGATTATTATTTGATTCCGATTAAATGATATGCGCTAACTTTGAGAGGACAAATATAATACAATTAACTTGCATTTTGCAAGTTTTAATGAATTATCTTTGTGAAAATTATTTAACAGATGCCCGAAAGGAAGATAAAAAATATAGAAAAAAGATCCGGATGCCCCGTTTCATGCAGCCTTGAAGTAATTGGTGATAAATGGTCGCTGCTTATAATCAGGGATATTCTTTTATTTGGTAAAACCACTTACAATGAATTTTTGGCTTCAGGCGAAGGGATATCTACCAATATCCTGAATGACAGGTTGGTAAGACTCACAGAACTAGGCCTTATTACTTTTTCAGGCACCGAAAAGCGAAAAAAATATACCGCCACTAAAATAGGAATGGACCTAAAGCCGGTACTGGAATCGATCGCTGCCTTCGGAATGAAATACTTTGACGGCAGCAAACAATATGTGCAAAAGAATTTTAAGCCTGTTAAGAAGTAATTCAACTGTATTTTAATGCTGAATTATTATTTTCTTATCTTCACTTCATGAATTTAATACCATGAAGAAGCTTTCATTTCTATTTATCATAACACCCTGTTTGCTTTTCGCTCAAAACAATAAACCCATCGGAAGTTTCTGCATTGAAAATAATGCGATCATATACAGACATGTTTTCGCCGACTCACTTGATGCGGAATCGGTGATCGTTCAAAAACTTCTTTCCCAGATCCCTGCTTCGCCCAACATAAATACTGTAAATGAATTTAATAACGGGCAGATAATTACGGGCGCTTTCGAATCGCAAAATGCTAATGAGGGTTCGCCCTGGGAGTTGATCAAGG
>DATHNK010000302.1:0-3163 GCA_035486075.1 Bacteroidia bacterium | reverse complement strand
CAGAGTTATATGCGCCTCCGAAATTTACAGTGGTTCCGTTAAGGCTAGTTCCATCATTAGCGGCAGTAACTGTAGCAGCCGCCCCCCCTAAACTCACCCAGTTTGCACCATTCCAATAATAAACACCAATTGGTTGATTAGCAGCCGAACTGTTATAAACTATCATACCTTTATCTCCGGGAGTAAATCCATTGGCCATCGGCGGATTAAAACTCGTGAGAGATGCCGCCAGCGTTACATTGGGTATAATTAAACCAACATTATTGCTGTTGCCGGTATTCAGGTCAAGTATAGCATTGATGCTCGGAAGTGAACCGGCGGTATTGATGCCGACATTCTGTCCAAAGGCAGAATAATTTACTCCGACCGCTATAATAGATAGCAGTGCGGAAAAAAAAGTATTTTTTTTCATGAAAAGAAGAAGTATAATTTAAAACAATGGGCGTAAACAGGATAATACAACGGCAAAACTACTTAAAAAATTGTGCTTGTCGGGAGATACAGAGTATTATTTACTTCTTTTTAATAAAAAATTCATATTGGATTACTGTATATGAATGGATTTTTTCCAGTTATTGATCAGGCATAACAATAACTATTTAGAAAACAATACGTTACATGATAAATAAACTTGATGGGGTATAGAAGATATTTATCTCTTAAAAAAGGCTATTTTTTCTTTTTTTTACAAAAAAACGGAAAAGAAATTTTTTCTGTACTTGTAAACAACAAACTATTTAAACACGAAAATAAAATGTAATGGTATTTTAGATAGGTCTAATTTCTGAATATTAAAAAGAATTAGGCATAGTAATTCCTATATGTGTATTTTTAACCTTATATAATTTACTGAATTGCTACCTTTGTTGCCTGCTTCGTTCACCCGAAGCAAAATAAATAGAGAAATATGATGAACTTCAAGCTGCCAGGATTACCTGAAAGAAGCGAAAAACCAAGGGAAAGCGGTATAACTATGGTTATGGATAAAGGTTTAAGCCTTCGCCAGACATTAGACTTGGTTAGCGCCTGCGGGGAATATACGGATATTGTAAAATTGGGGTTCGGAACCTCACTGATAACCAAAGATCTGAACAAAAAACTGGGACTTTATCATGAAGCCGGCATTAGAACCTATTTTGGAGGAACATTATTTGAAGCGTTTATTGTAAGGGACATGTTTGATGATTACCGAAAACTATTGACCAAGCTAAAAATGGAATATGTAGAGGTTTCCGACGGTTCGTTGCAAATGATACATGAAGATAAATGCCATTATATAAGGGAGCTTTCAAAGGATTTCACCGTACTTTCTGAAGTGGGTTCCAAAGAAGCGGGAGTAATTATTCACCCCAATCTATGGATTTCCATGATGAACAAGGAACTGGAATCGGGCGCCTGGAAAGTTATTGCAGAAGCAAGGGAAAGCGGAACTGTCGGAATATACCGCCCAAATGGTAATGCACACTCGGCATTAATAAATAAGATCCTGAATAAGGTTCCTAAAGATTCCATTTTGTGGGAAGCTCCGAAAAAATCTCAACAGGCCTGGTTTATAGGCTTGCTGGGGGCCAATGTGAATCTCGGCAATATTGATACGAATGACGTAATTCCGCTGGAAACGTTAAGGCTGGGTTTAAGAGGTGATACCTTTAAACAGTTTATGCCAAATACTGATAAAACTAAAAAGTAATTTCAGCGCTATTTTATAGATCTTTTAAGAAAAGTGTAATACGAGTACTCTAACCTGTTTTGTTACGCTTTTAACCTGATATTTTATGTTAGGGCTTTAACTAGTTTGAAAAGTGCGTTTAGCCAATGATTCAAATCATTGTTTAGGCTGGATGGTTGTGGGAAATTTGCCTAAGACCATCTAAAGCAATTTAACATCCTAAAATTTACCCATCCATGATACACGGAAACCAAGGAGTATATCCTGACTGGATGCTCGAGCAAAACGTTATCGACCGGATATTAGGCGATCTGAAAGAACGGGGAGGACGGCTTCCTTACCAATTTTTAATTAATCCCAATTACAGGGACAGTACCAAAAACAGGATAAAGAATATCCTGTCTAAAATGAGCCGGGAACACCTGATTCATGCGGGAAATGATTTTATTGAATTGGACGAAGAGGGCAACCAGGCGTTGCAAACTGGATATGAAAGATATTGCAAGGCCAAACGTGCAGCATTGTTTCGAAGAAAAGTAAAAACTACTGCAAGGGTTTTAACCTACCTGTTTATTGCCACTATTATTGGGCTTACCATTTATCGGATTATTGAGGTTTACTAAAATATTAATTCTTTAGCTTATTTTAGTTTTTCCAAAGCTGTTGAAATACGTTTTACCACCTCATCCCCGCCGAGTAATTCTACTGTTTCAAATAAAGCAGGCCCGGCAGCCATTCCTGTAACGAGAACCCGAAATAGTTGCATTACCGAACCCGGAGCAACTCCATTTTCTTCGGCAGTCTTTTTAAAAAGCGCTTCAATATTTAAATGGGTAAAGTCGGTAAGATTTTGTAGGGCATCTTTTAAAAGCCCGAAGAAAGCCTTAGTCGTTGGGTTCCAACGCTTCTGAACTACACCTTCATCATACTTATCCGGAGCAATAAAAAAGAAACCGCCAATTTCCCAGAACTCACTTACAAAGTGGGCCTTTTCTTTAATTAGGTGGCAGACACCTTCTACATATTTACCCCATTCTGTCCTTTCCCCAAGTGGGGAAAGCACCTCTTTTTCTATGTGGTTAATTATCTCCTTTTCGAACATGTTTGCAAGGTCTGCATTGCTGGTCTTTCTAAGGTATTGTTGGTTGAACCACTTGGCCTTATCAGGGTCAAATTTCGCACCTGATTTATTAACTTTTTCCAATGAAAAGGCTTCTATCAATTCTTCTTTGGTAAATAACTCCTGATTATTACCTGGATGCCAGCCCAATAATGCCAGCAGATTGACAACCGCATCCGGGAAATAACCTCTTTCCCTGTATCCTGAGGATTGTTCTCCGGTAGCAGGATCTTTCCAATCTAAAGGAAACACAGGGAATCCGAGACGGTCACCATCACGCTTACTGAGTTTACCATTGCCATCAGGACGCAATAATAGAGGCAAATGGGCAAATTGAGGCATAACATTCTCCCAGCCTAAATATCTATATAGCA
>DATHNK010000301.1:0-18538 GCA_035486075.1 Bacteroidia bacterium | reverse complement strand
TGACCACCATGCTCAAAGAGCTGGACCTGCATTATGTAGACAGTATTAAGCCCGGGGAACTTATAAAAACAGGCATTGACGCTATGCTTGAATCATTGGACCCTTACACCGATTACATTCCGGAATCGGAAATAGAAGATTTCAGGTTTATGACCACCGGGGAATATGGCGGCATTGGGGCACTCGTACAAAAAGACAGCAACTGGATAGAAATTGCGGAACCTTACGAAAACTCCCCGGCTATTAAAGCAGGGCTTAAAGCAGGTGACAGGCTTATCAGCGTAGATGGAATTGTACTAAATGGAAAAAATACGGATGATGTAGGCAAACTTCTAAAAGGCCAGCCGGGAACCTCGGTTAAACTAACCATTCTATCTCCTAACTCTACTACCCCGGTTGAAAAGACACTTATAAGAGAAGCTATTACCGTAAGCAATGTGCCTTATCATGGAATGATATCTAACGATATTGGATATATCCGCCTTACAGAATTTACCCAGGATGCCGGAAAGAATGTGAGAGTAGCATTATTGGACCTTAAAAAGAACCCCAAGCTAAAAGGAGTTATTTTAGATTTGAGAAATAACCCCGGAGGTTTGCTTAATGAAGCTATTGAAGTGGTAAATGTATTCGAACCGAAAAACCAATTAGTGGTAAACACCCGCAGCAGGGCTAAAGAATGGAACCATGTTGACTTAACCACCAATGAGCCCGTGGATACTAACATTCATGTGGCGGTGCTTGTAAACAGTGGCTCAGCATCTGCATCTGAAATTGTTACCGGCACGATACAGGATCTTGACCGTGGTATTGTTATTGGTACCCGTTCCTACGGAAAGGGATTGGTGCAACAGACAAAAGCATTGAGTTATGATGCCCAGTTGAAATTCACTATTGCTAAATACTATATCCCCAGCGGAAGATGCATTCAGGCACTTGACTATACCCACCGCAATCCCGATGGCAGTGCCGGCAAGGTTCCCGATTCTTTAAAGACAGCCTTCCGCACCAGGCATGGCAGGGTAGTTTATGATGGCGGCGGCATTGACCCCGATATTAAAATGGAGCCGCATAAGTATACATCTGTAGCAATTAATATCCAGACACAATATTTGACTTTTAACTACGCTACTCAATATGCGCTAAAGCATCCTACTATTGCTGCGGCAGATAGTTTCTCGCTTACAGATGCCGAGTATACCGATTTTGTAAATTATGTGAAATCGCACAATTTTAAATACACCACCAAAACGGACCAACTGCTGAAACAACTTAAAGAAAGCACTGAAAGCGAAAATTATTACGAAGACCTGAAAGATGCCTATGCAAAAATTACCGGCGATATTGATGAGGCAAAAAAGAATGACCTTATTAAAAACAAAGATGAAATAAAGGAATTGCTGGAAGAAGAGATCGCTTCGCGCTATTATTATGACAGAGGCCGTATAGAAGTGGGATTGAAGAATGATAAAGAATCTAAAAAGGCAATTGCTTTGTTGAACGATGAGGGGAGATACGATTCTATTATTAAAACTATAGTTCCTGCTACACGCCCTTTCCGCGATCCTGCACAAAGTACATGGCCGCCTAAACAGGCTAAGTAATAGAGGCCTATTTCTGAATTATAATCTTTCCATCTCCAAGCAAATTTCCATCTGCCGAAATAACGCGGTAGAGATAAATGCCGCTTGGTTGAGTAGAAATGTCAATGCGATTGTCATCCGCCAGCGGGCGGATCTCTGAATATACTTTTTGCCCTAACATATTGTATAACTCTATTGTTTGCGATGCTGAAACAAGTTCAGCATGATTGAATGCAACTGTGAAAATTCCTTTATTCGGGTTGGGGAAAACCGTTATTGCAGTTTCTGAATTTTTTATTGAATTAATACCTTCTGTTGAAGGGCACGGTTCCCATTTGGCAAGAAAAGAAAACTCAATACCGATGCCCGTTAGGGTAATGTTGCCGAAGGCGCATGAACTGCCATCAACATCTCCACCAAAATAAACCTTTGAACTTAAAGGGTCAGTGGCAATAGCATTGTAATCATCGTTGTAATTATTTACTGAAGTGCCACAAACACCATTTCCCATACTGTCGAATTTAACTATAAAGGAGGGATACTGGGCAGTACTTATAAGGCGAACCGCACCAAATGTTATGGTGTCCCAAAATGTACCGCAGGCATAAATATTATTATACTTATCAACTGACAGGGAATAGCCGAAATTAGCATTATAGGAAGACCCCGCATGGGTACTTTCTGTTTCAGCCCAAAGTACATTCCCAGCAGGGTCGTATTTCGCTAAAAAGAAATCTCCCTCGATAAATCCTGTAATTAAATTAAAGGAGCCAAAGGAAATCGAGTCCATAAACTCCCCGGTGATATAGACATTTCCCGAATGGTCGGCCACCGTTGAATAACATGCAACACCATTCGTACTGCGGCCATATTTTCCCGCATTGCTACCACACTTTGCCCATATTGCGTTTCCGCTTGAATCGTATTTGGCAAGAAAAACATCGCCGGCTACGGTGCTGTTTGTTACCATAGACGAACCAAAAATGAGTGTATCGGTAAAGGTGCCCGCTATGTAAACATTATCATGGGCGTCGGTAGTGATGGAATTACTTCTTGTAATGCCATTTATAGCAGGCTTGTTCGGAACAACGGCGCTTCTTGCCCAAATAGTGTTTCCGTTGGAATCAATCTTGACTGTAAAAACACTGGCATATTTTGAATATAACTGATGAGCATCGAAGTTAATGGAATCGAGAAACTCCCCTGTTAAATAAACATTATTTGAAGCACCAACTTGTATACCAAACCCGACATAGGCCCCTCCCGGGTTAGACACCTTTGCACATTTTGCCCAAATCACGTTTCCGTTAGGATCGTACTTAACATAAAAAACATCGCTGCTTCCTGTGCATGTTAAAGTAGTAGTGCCGAAAGTCAAGCTGGTAGCAAATTGACCAATAACATAAGAATTACCTGCTTTGTCAGTCGAAACAGAAAATGCGTCTGCTGGTCCGCCTTCATCATTCACCCATTTCACATTGCCTGCGGAATCATACTTAACAAGGAAAAGGCCATGGGTAGCACTATCACCACCAAAGGCAACACTGCCCCATTCATAGCCGGTTTCAAAAATGTTTCCTTTGTTGTCGGTGGTAATGGCATAAGGGTCGCACCAATCGGAACTATGGGCGTTTGTGCCGGCTTTAGCCCAATCCCATGTTTGCGCAAATGAAGAATGAATAATGAATAATGAAGAACAAAGGAATAGTGTAATTATTTTCATGAATGATTTTTATAAAAGTAAAGATAGGAAATTTTTGCTTGTATAAAACTAATAATGGTTGTAGGGCTTTAGCCCTTTAATTACATATATATTTAGGAGGTGGATATATTCATTCATTAGCCCCGCCATTTATGGTGGGATGCAAAATATATCAATGGTTTTAACTCTTCAGGTCTCTGTTAGGCAAGGGCTAAAGCCCTCAGACGTATGTTTAGCATATTGATACCCCGCCATAAATGGCGGGGCTAATGAATGAAAGAATTATTTCTGAATTACCACCTTTCCTTCCTTGCCCCACTCCTTACTCTCCCCAACAAGGGAGAGCGTATCTTTTTCCTATTTCTGAACTATAATCTTTCCACTCCCTAAAACATTTCCGTCTTCGGAAATAACACGGTAAAGATAAATTCCGTTAGGTTGATTTGTTAAGTCAATGCGATTGTCACTCTGAACTTGTTTCAGGGTCGCAATAGTGACTTTTTCTCCGAGTACATTATAAACTTCAATCCTGCCTGAAACAACATTTTGTTGCCCTGCAAAAGCAAGGGTGAAAAGGCCGGGGGAGGGGTTGGGGAAGAGGGAGATGGAGGGTTTATTGGAGATTGGAGGAATGGAGGTTGTAATATTAGTATCACAAGGTTGCCAACGGGCGACAAAGGGGTATTCACTACCTGCTCCAAAATTACTTGTTAATGTATCTTGACCAAAAATATAAGAGGATATACCTGTAACTAAATCTCCACCCATATACACATATTTTCCAGTAGGGTCACACACTATGCTGTTGGCATCATCACCGCCACTGGTAAGTATTGTACCGCATAATAAATTACCTGAGGTATCAAGTTTCAATAGAATCGAAGCATCATATCCATTCTTGAGACTAAAAGTATCCCCTTCAAAGACAATTCCTTCATCATAGGCATAACCACTTGCAGCACCACCAGTAAAATACAAATGCCCTAATCTATCAGTAGATAACGCATACCCTTCCCAACCATTTGTATCTAAAACAATGGGTGCTTTAGCCCATATTACATTTCCGTTTAAATCAAATTTGGTTATGAAGAAATTAGCATATTTTGTGTCATTCATTAAAATATGTGTGCCAAAATTTATTGTATCCTTAAAATATCCAGTAACGTATGCATTACCATTCATATCAGAGGCAACAGCATATCCATAAGCCGAGCTGTTCCTATTAGTTCCACATTGTTTTGCCCAAAGCACATTCCCGCTTGAATCGTATTTCGCCAAAAAAACATCATTATTTGAGCTTATCAATTCTGTAGTTCCGAATGTTATGGTATCCTGGAAATATCCCGTTACATAAATATTATTCATGTTATCGTATGCAACAGAATAAGCAATACCACTGCTGTTCTTACTTTGAATTATAGCCTGCTTAGACCAAATTACATTTCCATTTGAATCATATTTAACTATAAAAATATCATTACTGCTGGTTCTGAGTGTATCAGTACCAAAGTATAAAGTGTCACTAAAAACCCCGGTAATATATTCATGCTTGTGATTATCAGTGCATATTGAAAGCCCTGCCCCTTCTCCATTCCCATCCCCATCTGATTGTCTGGCCCAAATCACATTTCCATTTTTATCATATTTTGTTAAAAACACGCCATAGCGATGAGCAAATAATTTGAAGCTGCCAAAAATCACTGTATCATAAATTTGTCCGGTTACATAAGCATTCCCTACGGCATCTGTTGAAACAATCCAAGCGTCGCTTGAGGAGATAGTGGCTTTGGTATTCGGAGCGGTTACCCAAAGTACATTTCCATTTGAATCATATTTAACTAAATAAACATCACCATAATATTGGTTAGTTGCAATAGAATATGCTCCAAAACTTACAGTATCTCGAAAATATCCCACAAAATAAATATCATGTACTGAATCGGTTGCTGTACCAAATCCCTCGCCTAAATCCTGTGTCCATTTTATTTTGCCTTGCTCTCCCCACATCCAACTCTGCCCCTCACAAAGTGAAAAACTAAACACAAAAAATAAAATAGAAAGTATCTTCCCTCTCATCACCTGATTTTCAGAAAGTAAAGATAAGAGAATTTTTAGAGATCGGATTGGATATACCACTGTTCATAAATAATCACCTTTTTGCCCCGGCAAAGTCATTTACTATTTTGAAACACACATTTCATGAAGTAACTTTGTTTCATGAAAAATAACACAGCGAATTGGAAGGTAATTTTAGGGAGGTTGCCTATACTCTTCTACTGTTATTTACTGTATTTAACAGTGCGAAAAAAATTAAACAGGTCATATTCAATTTGTTTCAATAATAGAAGATACTGTTATTTACTGATAATCCACTCTATTTTTACTGTATTTCTACTGATAATTCACTGTTATTTTAAGCCTGTTTTTGGGTTATTAACATGGATATTATTACTGAAACTTTGTGCGAATCTCCTTAGTGAACTAAGTGGTAAAATGTATTTTACAATTGGTAAGATTGCCCGCCCGGATGAACCGTTCGGACGGGCTTCGCAAAGCCTGGCAATGACGATAGCGCCATTCAAAGCCCCTTTAGAGGTTGGGGCCAAAAACTTAATTGCTTCCTCCACCGGAATCTCCGCCACCCATATCAGGGCCGGTATCTATATTATTGTTCTTATGCTTGAAAATGGAAACATCCATTTGTCCGAAGCGGTAACTAAAGTTGATGGACATGAATTGTACATCTCTCTTGCGGCTGGTGGTTTGGTAGTATAAAGGCGCTCCCGATTCATCTGTTGCAGTAACATAGGTTCCGCTTACAGCAGTGGCAAAAATATCGCGTATGTTAAATGTTATAGATGCCTTGTTGTTTTTCAGGAATTCCTTTTTAATGGCACCGTCCAACGAATAGGTTGGTTGAATATATCCATTTGCCGAAGGCGTAATGCCACCACCATATCCTCCTCCCCATCTGCCACCGCCGCCACCCTGGTCGGGAGATATTTCAGTTTTGCTCTGGTAACTTCCATTAAGTTGTATGGTGAAGTTTTTAGGTAATTTAAAAGTAAGATTTAATTTGGCAAAATAACTCAGGTATGGCTTTGCTGAATCCGGCACACCAAGGTTAGTGGCATTAATACCTGATTCATACAAATTGTAATTTGCTGTAACATCTAACCAGGTTAAAGGCGAAACCTGCAATGTTCCTTCTGCGCCGTCTGAATAGCCGAAATTGGCATTGGCATATTGATTAGGATATACTTCCTCCTTCAACGTGTCGTTGTAAGTAGGAGTTAATGCCTTATTAGCTATGATGTCATACGTAATTTTGTAATAAGCAGATAAAAGCAGCGAACTCCTTTTATCAAAAGTGTGCATATAATTTAATTCAAATGAATTCTGATAAGCCGGTATCAGATTGGCATTGGCATATTGTTCGCTGGCGGGGTTAGAGTAATTATTCACCACCAACTGGTTGAAAGATGGGCGGGTAATGTGTGTAGTATAACTTAACTGCAAGTCGCTTTTTTCAGTAAGATGATAGGTAACAAACACACCGGGGAATGGCTTCAGCAATACCTGGTTCTTCAGGTTCGTTGTGGAGTCTCCCGCAGTTTCCGAACCACTGTATAAAGATTGCTCAACGCGAAGCGCCAACTGGTAACTCAGCCGGCTGGTTAAATCATGGCTGAATGCGAAATAGGCAGCATATATCTCTGAATTAAATGTGTAATCGGTACTTTCATTAGGTACAAGTTCATTATCTATGGTAACCGTATTGTTTGAATTGACATTATTTAATGTGGTCATTAATCCCAGATCAAGTTTAATTTTTTTAGTCAACGCATCTGTATAATCCACTTTCCCTATATAGTAATAATTCGTACCCCCGCTTGTTTGTTGTTCCGTACTATTATAATTTATGGGTTTCCCTGTAGAATCGAACCCTGAATTATACATATCAAATGTTCCGCTACCTGTTGAAGACCCCTGGTTGGCTGTGATGCTCGCAGTAATATTTTCATCTTCCTTAGGGAAAAGGTGTTTGTATGATAAGGAAAGTCCCGGACTCTTAAATACCCTGTTGGAATTGGAATTTTCATACATGGTAGGAAATACCTGTGGCGCATTTGAATACTCTGTAGTGGTGTGCAAAACATCCAGGGAGTTGAAGTTACCATTCACATACATTCCCGAAAGGGTAAGTGTATTGCGGTTATCAATAAAATAATCAAACCCCGCCCTTACGAATGCGAAATACCCGTTCATAGTATTGGTATCATGCTGCTGGCTTACTTCTTTACTTGTTATTTGGTCCGGCACGGTATCCTTAGTTTCGCTGCCTTCCATAATATGTTTTACCTGATGCAGGTGCAGGTCTAAAAACACATTTATTTTACCCTGCCTTATGTTAAAATCAAAGCTGCCATTCATTTTGCCGTATTCATCTACACCCGCCCGAAAAGAGCCATTATAGCCTAATGCCTGGTTATGTTTTAAAATAATATTTATAATTCCACCTGTTCCGGCAGAAGCATCGAACTTGGCAGAAGGATTGGTGATTACTTCGATCTTATCTATTTGGTCCGATGGAATCTGGTCAATGGTTAAAGTTGTAGGCAGTCCGTCAACATAAATTGTGGGCGATGCATTTCTCAATTTCACATTCCCGTCAATATCCACATTCACCGCCGGGATGGTTTTCAGCACATCTTCAGCAGTTCCGCCTGTGGTGGTGAGGCTTTTGCTCACATCAAAAACCCTTTTATCCAGTTTAAGTTCCATAGGTGGCGCTGATCCGTTTACAGTAACAGCTTTCAACGTAGTGGCATCGGGCGATATTTTTATATTCCCCAGATCCTTGTCTATGGCATCAAGAAGGGATAGCATGGATGAGGGGTCGGTATTATCGCCACTCTGGCTAAGCTTTTTCCCGTTCTTCATTAACTTACCTATATCGAAAAAAACCGTTTGGGAATAGTTATTGTAACCCATCGCATTTATCTGAAGGGTAAAATTTCCCATCACGGGAAGTTTATCAAAACTGAATTGGCCATTATCTCCGGTCAACTGTCCTGCAAGAGCAACTGTTTTATTCGTTTTTGATACCGAATCCCATTGGGGGCCTGAAATTTGAATAGCTGCAAATGGAATAGCTTTACCGGTAACACTATCAACCACCTTGCCATAGAAGTGCCCTATTTTAGATTTCGCACCTTTCATTCCACTACCCATTCCTCCTATGCCCATCATTTGGGCAATAGAAATTTGAGCTAAGGCCAATAACATAACACAGGGGAAAATTTTCTTAAACATATTTTAAATACGGTATTTTTTATAAGGAATCATGGCCTGCCTTTGCACTGGAATGGAAATCATGATGATGCACAAATTCCTTGGACATGTTATCGATCAATTCATCAAATTTTGCCTGTTGATCGCCATTGCAAATACTTCTAATATGAATGAAGTGCAAATATAGCTCTCTTTCCATAGCTACTTTTAAAACGCCTAAGGAGTCTGAACATTTGAAAGCAACACTATCCATCCTATTTTTGAGTGAATTAAACAGCATAGTCTGTTCCCTTATGTAATCGCTCATTGATCTATCCTGGAATTTGAAATGCGCAATGAGAATAGTATCCAGCTTCTTTTGCTGTATGCTATCTAATCCAAGGCTTTTAACAAGGTATATTTCGGCCTTGTCAGGGTCGTGCAAAAGAGTCGTGGTTTCTACTCTTTCGGTTTGCTTTTTAGGTTGATGAAACTTCCTGTGTCCCATCCACCATTTGCCTACAAATGCCACATTAAAAATGAGCAGTAAAATCAGGAGAATATTGGTTAACTTAGTATTCATCGTTAAAGTATAATAAGTAATTTCTTTGTTTTCGATTGCTCAAATAGACGAGCAAAATTAAGAATACCCTTCAAATTGTATAATTAATTAGTATTTGCATGATTGTTCCATTGCGAATTACGCCGGTTTCTGAAGCCACCGCAGTATCCCCCATGATAACTGCGGCAGGCTCCGAAACAATGCCGGAAGGATCTACTGTCATAAAACCCTCCGCGAAATTGATGATGCATTGCAAATTCCCTTGAATGTCGGTGATGGCAAGCTGAAATTGCCCATCCGGCAATAAATAGACTGTTTAATACAAGTACTGCAATTAACAAGGCATTGGTAAGTTTCGAGCTATTCATGCACAGGTGTATTGGTGGTTAATAATTCTTCATTCGCATCATTTATCTGGTACTCGTTAACAAAGTCCTTAATGGTGACATATTGGGAAGGGGTTTGCACCGGCTGCGGGGAAAGAGCAAGCCTTAACGTGAACATGTTTATAAGTATCAGAACAAATATAGCCGCCGCTTTCCACAAAGGTGAAATTATATAAAGGCTCCTTACATTATTATCTTTGGCGTTTAACCTGTTCATAACCTTGTCTGAAAATCCTTCCGGCAATTCAGCCGGTTGAATATTTCTGGCAGACCCGAGGGCTGCATTTATTTGGTCTTCTATGTTATGTTTCGTTTCCATTTACGTTTATTTAGACGATTGAATGCTTAAGAACTTGCGATTCGGGTATAGTAGGTTTGTAGTTTTTTACGTAATCCGGCCCTTGCACGTGACAGTAATGACTCAACAGCTGAAACACTGAGCGACATGGTTTCGGCTATTTGCTTATAGTCCATGCCCTGCATTTCATAAAGGGTGAATGCAGTATGTTGGTTTTCGGGCAAAGTAGCTAATGCGCCATATAAGGCTTTGGCATGTTCCTTGTTTTCCAGGGTTACACCCGGATGCTGGAAGTTGGAGGGTAATTCAATTGGGTTGTCATCTTTATCAAATAACGATTGCATAATGCCATGCCTCTTTTGCCTTTTGGAATATTTAATATGGTCGTAGCATTTGTTCAATGCAATTCGGAAGAGCCAGGTCTTAATATGAGAACCTTCCCGGAAAGAACCTATATGCCGGTATGCCTCTACAAACACCTCTTGTGTAAGGTCTTCGGCATCTTCCCGGTTGGGAATCATACCCAGGCAGAGATGGAATATACCTTTCCCATACACTTCAATAAGTAAACGGAAGGCCCGCTCATCTCCGGCTTTCAATTCCTGAATATCTACTTCCAACTGATTGATTATATAGGCTTATTGACGATTTTTGGGCAAAATACCTTTGCCAAGATAAATATAAAACAAATGTTACACCTGGAATGTTTAATGTTAAATTATCTTAATCCTGTCTTCCACTTCCTTCAAATACCCTCCACTTCGCCCTCTCTATCAATAATGATGTGTACAATATAATATTGTTGCAAAGTAACTTTCCTTTCTCTATCCTGCAGAGAAGGGGTTGGGGATGAGTAGCCACATTATTCCTAAATTTGCAGCGCGAATTAAATTAGCTTAAAACAAAACTATGAGTACAAAAAAGATAAAAGTCGGAAATATTGAATGTGGAGCAGACCAGTTATTCTTAATATCCGGGCCATGTGTTATAGAAGAAGAATCCGTAATGTTCAAAACCGCTGAAAAGCTGAAAGAAGTAAGTGAAGAATTGAAGATACCAATTATTTATAAATCCTCTTTCCTGAAAGACAACCGAAGCGACCTGAAATATTATGACGGGCCGGGTTTGAAAAAAGGAATGGAAATGCTTGCAAAAGTGAAAGCTGAGTTTGGGTTCACCATTTTAACGGATATCCATTACCCTGACCAGGCAGCCCCGGCAGCGGAGGTTTGCGATGTGCTGCAGATTCCTGCTTACTTATGTATGCAAAGTAGCTTGATGGTAGCAGCCGCAAATACAGGACGTGTTATCAATATCAAACACGGACAGTTTTTAGCTCCTGAAAATATGAAGCATCCTGTTAAAAAATGCGTGGATAGCGGAAACGACAAAATAATCCTCACGGAAAGAGGATATACTTTTGGCTATAATGATCTGGTGGTGGACCCCCGCAGCCTATATCACATGGGGCAATTGGGCTATCCCGTTGTATTCGATATTACTCACTCTATCCGTAAATATGGCATACCAAGTGCCGATGCAAAAGGCGGAGCAAGGGAATTTTTACCTGTGATTAGCCGCGCTGGCGTGGCCTCTGGAGTAGACGGTATTTTTATTGAAACACATCCTGAACCTGCAAAAGCTTTGTGCGATGCATCCAGTCAGTTATCTGTTTACGACCTGAAAGCCTTTTTAGAGCCACTGATTGAGATTCATAATACGGAAGTGAAGTACAGGGGGAAATAAAGTGACCATTGTTCTCAAATAAATACTATCCTTAAATAGTACCATCAAAGTTGCACCTGAATAGGTAGGTGGCCTTTAACTCACTAAACAACCCTATCTCCCCTGATAAGCCTGAATAAGATTGCTATTACTGCAAAAATAAGGAGTATATGTATGAAGCCTCCTAAGCTGAAAAAGAAAAATCCCAATGCCCAGCCTATGATTAAAATTACCGCGATTATATAAAGTAAATTACCCATACTATTTGTTTTTGTTTTGTTTGTTTATTATTAAAATAAAGTGAGGAGGATATACCCCCTCACTTATATAGGATGAAATTAACATACCATATTAGATAGTTGAATTTTCTCCTGGTGTTTTTCCTTGTTCTGCGGGTTGCTTTTTGTCTGTGCGTGGTTGGTTATTTTCATTTTTACTCGCATCCTGCTCTTCAGTTCCGCCATCTTCCCCTGCAAAGGGAACGCTATAATTATGTCCATGGCCTTCTCTTATAAATTCGTCTCCTTCCTTCTTGCTTTCATCCTTACTTGATTCAGGCAAATCTTGCAACTCGGAACTATTACTTTTAGAACCATTGTGGCTATGTTGTTTGCTGTTATTTGCGGAATTACTTGACTTATCTGACACCTGATCGCTTTTTTGATTTTCTTTCATATGGGTTGTTTTACTTATGGTAAATAGATTTTGACAGCGCAAAGTTGCTTCTATAAATTCCCGGGAGCATTACATATTTTTTAATAAGACTTACATTATTCACACATCGGCTGAAGTGTGATATGTGTAATTCTTTCTGCCCAGGATGTAAGGACCTGAACTTTATACTTCCGCATCTTTGCATTGAATTTATTTATTGCCGGATACCCTGCAAACAAAGCAATACACCAGAGCCGGTTATCAAACTATCACTTTAAAAATTACATTATGAAAAAGTTAGCTGTATTAATTATCGCAATGTCCTCCTTAATAGGTGTGAAAAAATTAGATGCACAGGTAGGTGTAGGTGTGAGTATTTCAGTAGCTCCTCCGGAATTACCAGAATATGCCCAACCACCGTGTCCTACTGATGGATATATGTGGTCGCCGGGTTATTGGGCCTATGGTTCAGACGGATATTACTGGGTACCCGGTGTATGGGTGGCTGCTCCTGAAGTGGGGTTCCTATGGACTCCCGGTTACTGGGGTTATGGCGATGGCGGCTATTTTTGGAATGGCGGTTATTGGGGAGAAAATGTAGGTTTTTATGGTGGTGTATGTTATGGATATGGATATGGCGGACATGGCTTTTACGGTGGACGTTGGGATGGCGGAAGATTCCAGTATAACACAGCTGCATGGCATGTTGGCGGTGGAATTCATAACACCTATTCCGATAGAACCGTAATTAACAATACTTCCAGCCGTAGCAGTTTTAATGGCCGTGGCGGGGTTGATGCCCAGCCTAATGCAGCGGAACAATCTGTAGCTAAGCAAAGCCACAGACAACCTACTTCAGCACAACAAACGCATCAGCAAAAAGCAAGTGCAAATAAAAATCAGCTTGCTTCGGCAAACGGAGGGCACCCTTCTACCACTGCAAAAAGTACTGTTGGCGGGGAAAGATTCAATTCCGCCGGACATTCAATAAGCACTATTCACGCAGCAAATAACAACACTCCTTCAGCAGGTAATCATCTTAGTAACCCTGTTGCAACACATCCTGCCAATACCCCACGAACAAATGCCGCAAGGCCGCAAGCGCAACAGCAGAGACCTGCGCAGCAACAACGTCAAAGCCCTATGCAAAATAGACCTGCACCACAACAGCAGCAACGTCAAAGTCCGGCACAAAACAGGCCTGCACCGCAACAACATCAAAATGCCGGAATGCAAAGGCAAGCGCAACCTAGCAGAGGTGGACAAGGCGGAGGTGGTGGCCACTCAGGCGGTGGCGGCGGTAATGGTGGCAAACATTAAAAAATTCCTGAATATTCCCATTACCGGATATTCTTATATACAAGTGCCCGCTAAGTTTTAGCGGGCACTTACCATTTATTCTTGGCTGCTCATTATCGATTTTTAACTATCCCAAAAGCACTTCTGCAGATTAACATTTTTTAGGATTTAACTTTTACCTATCTTGGTAGTCATATACCAACTGAATTTTAATAAAGCATCGTCTAATCCTGTATATAAAAACAATCTATTATGAAAAAAATTGCTGTCATAATAATCACAATATTCTCCTTATTAGGAGCAATAACAAAAACTAATGCCCAGGTTGGTGTAGGAATAAGTGTAGGCGTTGCTCCTCCTGCCCTGCCGGTTTATGAACAACCACCTTGCCCGCAGGAAGGATTTTTATGGACACCCGGTTACTGGTACTGGGGTGCTAATGGTTATTTCTGGGTTCCCGGTGTGTGGTGCCGCCCTGCAAGGGTAGGCTTCCTGTGGACCCCCGGTTACTGGGGTTTTGAAGGCGGACATTACTGGTGGCATGGTGGTTATTGGGGTCCGCATGTAGGTTATTATGGCGGAGTATGTTATGGATTTGGTTACGGAGGGCATGGCTTTTATGGCGGCCGCTGGGAAGGCGGCGCATTCCGTTATAATTCGGCTGTATGCCATGTAGGCCCGGGCTTTCACAATACCTACGTTGACAGAACCGTAATTCATAATACCACTGTAAATCGTTCCAGTTTTAACGGCCCCGGTGGAATTAATGAACGCCCTAATGCAGAGGAACAATCAGCTATGCACGAACAGCACGTAAATGCTACATCGGAACAACAAAACCATGAGCAAAAGGCAGGTAACAACCGTAATCAACTTGCTTCAGTAAATCACGGTAGCCCTGCAACCACTGCCAGGAGCACTATAGGTGGTCAAAAATTTAATTCAGCCGGCCATGCTATGCAGGCCGCTCATCCAGCCAATGCAACCCATGCGAATGCTGCTAATGCATCACACATGAATGCTAACCCGCAAGCCCACCACAACGCCATGCAAAACAGAGGCGGAGGACAACAGCGTGGTAATTTCCAACATAGTTCACCACGGCAAGCGCAGCCTGCAAAGGCACAAGGAGGTGGGCGCAATATGGGCGGTGGCGGAAGAGGCAGAAACCGGTAGGCGTTGATTTATGCTTTTCCTTTAAAGGGAATAATTAAATTTAATTATTCCGGAAAACCTTTGCCCTCGTCAATTAGTTTTTGGAGACTACCTTTCAAATGACCCGTCCATCCGGTTTTGCAATCCTTAAAACATTCCACTTCCGGGGTCAGCCCTTTGTGCACAAAGTCAATAGTGGTTTTCCCGTCCTTCTCAGTAAGGTTCCAGATACATTCTGTGCCTTTCCACTCCTTTTTATCTTTTATCCAGCCAAGATTGCAGTCAGTCACCAGCCACACAATTTTCTTTTCCGGGATATGCTCGGAAATTTTAAAGTCTACAAAGGTGTCTCCAAAATATACTGAGAATTCATCATTGGGTTTGCCTGCTTTACCTTTAAAGTTTTTGGCCCACCATAGATTTACCTCACTGATTCTTTTCATCGCATCTTTTGCCGAAGCCTTTACTGTAAGGCTATAACTGAAGTCTTGTGTTTTATTCATATTTTAAAATTTAGTAGGCGTTATTAAATATTATTTAGTAGGCGCTCTGAAAACACCCTTCCCTGTTGTCAAGTAGGAAAACAAACTTGTCTTTATCCAATGCGTCCAACCCTCATTACATTCCTCATAGCACTCAATATCCGGGGTAAGACCTTCATGCATAAAGTCAAGTGTTGTTATGCCATTATTTTCAGTCAGATTAAATATGATATTTGTTTTTGCCCACTCCTTATGGTTCGAATACCATGGCATATTACAATCTGTGTTGTACCAGACAATTCTCTTGCCCGGAATAAACTCCCTAACCGTGAAATTAAAGAATGAATTGCCACCCATCTTTACCACAAAGTTATCTCCACGTTTTTTTGCGCTTCCGGTAAATGTTACTCCCCACCAATCAGGAACATTGCTAATCAAATTGGTTGCATCATTTGCACTAACGTCTGCGGAAATACTACAATTGAAATTTTTGTTTTCCATCTTTTTGATTTGTTGTTATAATTTAAAAGTGCGGTTTATCATAGGTAATAAAGTTGAACAGCCAGTCTTTAATAACCATATTCCAACCCTGCTCACATTTGGAATAACATCCTTTTTCGGGAACAAGCCCTTCGTGCCTAAAGTGAAGAATAGTTTTATCCCCTTTGGTGGTTATCTCAAAAATCATCTTTGTTTTTGCCCATTCATGCTGATCCTTTTTTAGCCAATTCAGTGTACTGTCAGTCACAAGCCATACGATTTTCTTATCAGGGACAACCTCAATTAATTTCTGTTTTGAATAATGAGCACCCTGATGGTGAATAATAAATTCGTCATTTATTTTTTTGCTTTCCCCTTCTAAGTCCTTGCCGCCCCACCATTTTGAAACATCGGTGAGGTGCGTGAAAACATCATGAGGGGATTTTTCAACCTCAATGGTAGCCGTGTAACTTTTATCTTTCATTTTAAAGAGTTCAATAAACCGGTTTCCTAATATGGTCCAGCCGGTGTTGTGTTCAATCTGATCTTCTAAAGCAGAGAAGCCATCATGTACCAATTGTAACTCCGTTCCATTTTCTTTTGGAACCAGCGTCCACATTACTTTTGAAGTAAAAGTGGTATTGTCTTTTGCTGAATTTTTTCGCCACGAATATGAAAGCTTGGTAAATGGGTTTATTTCCTGCACCTGGCAATCAATTTCACTGCCTTGCTTACCAAGTAAACGGAATTTATGTCCTAATATTGGCTGAAAATCGGTTTTCCCCAACCATAATTCTATTAGTTCAGGTTTGGTAAGATGGTCCCAAACCACCTGCGGAGATTGATTAAAGAACCAGATTTGTTTAATTTCTTTTTGCATATAAAGAAGTTTTTAATGTATGGAATTTACTTTACTGGTAGCTTAGTAATCACGCGTTTTCATTTCGTTTTATTTTTTTGGTTTTTATTGAGTAACGTTTCCAGTTTCTTTAGTTTCGACTTCCAGAAGTCGTCGAAAAACTTCAACCATTCCTGCAAGTCCTTAAAGCCATCTTCCTTCAAAGTGCAGTACCTTTCCCTGCCAATATCTTCAATGGATATAAACCCGGCGCCATACAGTATTTTTATATGTTTGGATACAGCAGGGCGGCTCATGTCAAAATTTTCTGCCAGGGAGTTAATGGTCATGCTGTCCTGGGTAAGCATGTGCAGTATTTGCCTCCTGCTGGGATCGGCAATTACCTGGAATGTATCGAGCCGAGGCGCATTCATTTTGTTGCGGTGCTTAAAAGAGTAATTATCTTATTCAGGTTTTGGTTCCAACCGCCTTGCATTGCTGAGAAGATAGAAATATTTTCTTCGTTAAATCCAGTTTGAACAAGATGCAATTCCGTACCATTATCTTTGGCTTCCAGCGTCCACTCTACTATTGTGTCCAGGGTTGTAATTCCCTTTTCGGGCCCTCCTTTCCAACTATAAATAAGTTTTTCATTAGGCACTATTTCTATCACCCTGCAATACATAATTCCGTCCAGATTTAAACTTGGAATAGGTTTGGTGCGAAATTCAAAATCGTGTCCTTTGACAGGCTCAAAATTATTTGGCATTAACCATTGTGAAATTAATTCAGGTTTGGTAAGGTATTCCCATACTTCTTCCGGTGAATGCTCGTAACGGATGGTTTGTGTGATGGTGTTTTTCATGTGGTGTTTTATTTTATTGTTTTAATATTATGTAACTTTAAGGTTACGCAAATATATGTAACTTCTAAGTTACCTAATTTATTTTTCTGCTTCATTTTTTAGAAATAATCTGTATGAATCTGCTAATCAACGAATTTATTTTTTTTGCGAAAAGCCGCAACTTACCTTCCTTTCCACAAAATTGTACTTCATAAGGTATAGTTTATAACTCATAGTTTGCAGTTTGTAGCTTATAGTTCCTTAAAATCTTACCTTTACAATCTCAACCAACAATACTATGGAGCTATACCTCGATTCTGCAAACATGAAGGAGATTGAAGAAGGATTCAAACTCGGTTTCCTTGACGGACTAACTACCACACCCACCTTCATGCAACGCGAAGGCATTACTGATATTGACGGCACTATTGTTAAACTTAGCAAAATAGTTCCTGTTTTGCAAATTGAAGCATTAGGTTCCAATGCAGATGAAATAAAACGGGAAGCATACCGCCAACTGGAGCTGGGACTGGATCCTAAGAAAACCGTTTTCAAAATTCCTGTTTCGCTTGAAGGTGTACGTGCATGTAAAATACTCCGCAATGACGGGCTTTTGGTAAATGTACATTTGGTATATACCCTGCAACAAGCTTATATGGCCATGCATGCCGGTGCCACATATGTTTGCCCGCTGGTTGGCCGCTTGCAAGACCAGGGGCATGATGCGCTTACCCTTATTGAGCAATGTGTGGATGCGGTAGATTATTATGGATATGATACCAAGATCATGTTCAGCTCCGTTCGCCATAATGAGCATGTTCGCAATGCAATTAATATCGGAGTTCATACCATAACTGTTCCGCTTAAAGTATTAAAATCACTTACCGAAAATAATTTTACCCAAATTGGAACCGAACAGTTTTTCCGCGATACACGCATGATGATGGTAAAAGTAAAAGAAGCCATCCGGCCTGTAAATCCTGTTGTGAGCAGTGAAATTTCTGTTAAAGATGCTATTATAAAAATGACGGAATTCGGATTCGGAACTGTAATTGTAAAGAATAAAGATGGAAGTGTTTCAGGTGTATTTACTGATGGCGATTTACGCAGATACCTGCAAAGAGATGGTGAAAATATCCTGAATAAAAAGCTGAATGAATTGGAATACAAAGCGCCAATAAGCATAGATGCCAATGCTATTTTAAATGAAGCAGCGGCATTATTTAAGAAATCAAATGTAGATACCATTATGGTGA
>DATHNK010000300.1:0-3600 GCA_035486075.1 Bacteroidia bacterium | reverse complement strand
AGATTAAACAAAGCCATAGTGTTTCGTTTCATAACTGTCCCATTTCTGCCTTTGCTAAAACGTTCCGGTGAATCGCTGAAAGCATATTTTTGCTTATGGCAACTGGAACATGACATATCACTATCAGTACTTAATATAGGGTCATAAAACAAATGTCTTCCCAGGTCCGCACCTTCCACAGTTACCGGATTATCTGCCGATACGGGCATTTTCGGGAAATAGTTTAATTTAGGGAATGGATAAGGAGTGGCAGTATTGCTTGGCTTAAAGTTCAGTGTAATAATGCAGACGAACAATAATACCCCCGTTCTTTTCATATAAAACGATACTAATGTTTTACAACTAAAAGCACCCTTTCTGATTTGATATTTGTGGTAACATTCAGAAAATATACTCCATTCGGATAAGTGCTTGTATCAAACCAAAATTGAGTAGGAACATTCTTCCATGTCTGCACTGTTCTTCCCTGGGCATCTTCCAGTTCCATGTGCTCTATTATGTGGAAATCATTAATATTTTGAATACTTACGTTTACCTGTCCTGCAGTGGGGTTGGGATATAAATCGACATAGTCTTTATCATGCACTTCATGCACAGGATGGGCAATGTCTTGTCTGGCCATCATATTATCGATCTCCCATCCTTCCTTACTATAGATACCTGTGTCGGTTTGGAGTGTAAACCGGAATATAACACTATCCCTTGAGCTGCTTAACCATGACATATCCAAGCAAAACCATATATCTCTCCAGGTAGAATCAGTGCCGCTGAAGGCATAATTACCGGCAGACACAGTATCTTCATTGGCCGGTTGAAAACCATAAAAATTAAAAACATGAGGATTGTTAAAAGCATTTTGCCAGGTTTTGCCTGTATCAACCGAGAACTCAACGTATCCGCCCTGATGGCCAAATTGCATGTCAAGTTTTTGTACCCACTGAAGCACCAGAATTCCATATGTATTCCATGGAAGCAATTTTAGTGAAAAACGGGAAGTATTATTGGGAGGAATATTATGAATAGTATCTGTAACAATATCATTCGGAAGTGAGTACGCACTGTCGAAAATTGGTTTTTGCGGCCTGCCTATTTGCCAAATATTGGTTCGGCTGGTATCTAACTTAATAAGAATAGAGTTAAACGATGAAGTATCTGCTCCATCAAAATATTGGTAATAGGTATACTGGGCTTTAGAAAAGTAACTTATGCCAATCAAAAGTAATGTTACCAGGTAAGTTTTTTTCATATTCTTTAATTTAAACGTAAAAGTATATAAAAAAATTGTTCAAAAAGCAAGTTAAATTCTTACTTTTCAACAATTTACAACCTGATAGTAAATTGTGGCTTTATATACTGCACAGACTATTTACCTCCAATAAAGCTTAACCCTACCCCGGCAGTTTTCATCGAGCAGTTTTATTGCTTCGCCCCGCATGCCATAATAATATGCATCGTTCAGGTTTTCGCAGGCTCTGTCTTTGTCGCCAATTTTTAAATAGGAATACCCCAGTCCGAAATAGACATTCTCATCATCCGTTTCCAATTTGAGGGATGCTTTAAAATCATTAATGGCAGATCTATACAGTTTCAAAGAATCATATGCTGTTCCCCGCAGGTAATATACCATATAGTAACTGCTGTCGCTTGCCAGTGACATGGTGAAATCTTCTATGGCGCCTTGCTCATCCCTTACCTTAAGCCTGTCGCTTCCCCTGAAATAATAGGCATCATCGTAGGTTGAATCAATTTGCAGAACATTATCATAATCGTTTAAGGCATTCAGGGTATCATTCATGGCATCGTAGGCCTGTCCACGGCTAAAAAAAGCATCGGCATCATCAGGGGATAAGGCTATTGCCATGCTGAAATCCTGTATGGCGCTATTGGTCTTACCAAGCACCATGTGCAAGTGACCCAGGTTATAATGCGGATCGGGATAGGTGGTATCCACTTTTATGGCCGTTAGAAAATCCTGTTCGGCGTGGCGTGAATCTCCCACCAAATACTCCGAATTGCCACGGTTATTATATGCAACGGCATAGTTGGAATCGAGCATAATGGCTTTGGTAAATTCCTTTATCGAGTGAAAATAATCTTCCGTTTCCGACCACAAAACCCCCAGCCTGAAATGTGCCCCGGCATCTTTAGGGTTCATCTTGCTTATCTCTTTAAAATCCGACCTCGCGCCGGAATAATCTTTAATGGCTTCTTTGGACAACCCCCTGTAAATATAGGCTACCGTATCATGTTTATTGTCATGTATCAACCGGTTGCAGGCATCTATTGCTTTCGTAAATTCGCCCTCACCATAAAGTTGCACGGCATAGGAATTGTTTTGCGCAGATAAACTGCCAAAAGACAAAAATATAAATGCAATTATAATTAACAAGGCCGATGAGTTCTTCACCCCCATCTTTTAGCTGAATTTATTCTTGTATATTTTTGCCTGCTTAACATGGGCAACGTGGTGTTCACAATGCCATGCATATAGAAAAATGAGGTGGTTCAGTGATATTTTCTTCTCATGTTCCGGATGGTAATACGTCCTGGCCAGTTCTTCACTGTTCAGTCCTTCCAGGGTCATTACCCAGCGCTTATGCAAACCGTCCAGCAGTTGCAACGACCATTCCACAGGAGCTTCCCCTGCATCGTCCATATTGGCCCAGGCACTTTCGTCGTATGGCTTAATGGTAGGGTTTTCCTCTGTATAAGCAAGTTTAGTTCGAATATAGGCATTCATGTGGCTATCGGCACAATGATGCACGATCTGCCTTACAGTCCAGCCCCCTAACCTGTGCCTGTATTCCAGCATGTCTTCCTTCATTTTCTCCACTTCCTTGCGGAGTTTGGCGGGGAATTCAGCAATAATTTTAATTTTGGATTCAATGTCTTTATCAGAAAACTTTTTAGGCATTTTGAACTCTCCGGTAGGGTATTTCAATGCCTTAATAACAGTTTTTTTCATAAGAATAAGAATATAAATGCAATATTAAAGTTTATTTCTCACATAATTGTTACCGTTTTGAATTGAGCGTTGAAAATTGAGAGTTGAAAGTGCTTTTTTTATATAAAAGATTCCTCACTTCGCTCGGAATGACAGGCTCTTGATTGTAATTGGGATGTTGCGGCGAGGGCTTTGCCCTCGCCGCAACATCCCCAACCTGATAATACGGTTGTCATTCCGAACGAAGTGAGGAATCTAATTTTACAATTCAGCCGTCCTTATCTGAAGAAAATTCAGACCTTTGCAGTATTACTTTCCCCATTTCAGGATGAAAAAAATAGTTGCCCTTGTATTTTCCGTTTTCTACCTGCCATGCCTGGTATTCTGTCAGGAAATGCCCGTATCCACCAATAATAAAAAAGCGGCCAAACTATATGAAGAAGCCACAAAATATTACGATTCGAGGCAAAATGCTAATGCCGCCGAATTGCTGAAACGTGCAATAAAAGAGGATAGTAATTTTGTAGAGGCACAAAGTATGCTGGGTTATATTTATGAGGATATGGATAACGATGAACTGGCGGTTCACCAGTATTCTGAAGTAATACGTATTAACCCAAATTTTTTTCCGGGGATATTTTTAAGTATAGGGAAAT
>DATHNK010000299.1:0-4667 GCA_035486075.1 Bacteroidia bacterium | reverse complement strand
GGCTGTCGCCAACCCTGCCGAATTTTTTGTTGGTCATGCCGCCTGTAGAGGTTCCTGCAGCCAGGTTGCCATGCGTGTCCAATGCCACACAGCCAACAGTGCCTACATGATCAAGCATAGTACGGTCGGTTTCCTTCGCTTTTTTTAGTTGCTCAAAGCGTTCGGTAACAAAAAAGTATTCATCCGGAGCCCGCTCAATCTTCATCAGTTCGGCAAACTTCATAGCCCCATCACTGCTCAAAAACACATGCTCCGATTTCTCCATAACAGCCCTGGCAAGGGTTATCGGGTTCTTAATATTCCTCACGCCTGCTACCGCACCGGCTGTTAAATCCCGTCCATTCATAATGGAAGCGTCCATTTCATTTTTTGCTTTGTTGGTGAACACCGAGCCCCTGCCTGCATTAAATAGCGGGTTATCCTCCAATGAACGGATAGCCTGCTCCACGGCCATAAGCGAGCGGCCGCCTTTTTTCAAAACAGCCTCACCGGCTGCAATGGCATCTGCCAGGCCCTGTTTATAGGCTGCTTCTTTTTCAGCGGTCATAGTAGAACGGAGTATTGTTCCGGCACCGCCATGGACGGCTATAGTATATGGATTCATAGTTTCAATTGTTTCGGTTTCTAATGAACAGATTCAGGAATAAATTGGAACCCAAAGGTAAATTTTATCTATGGGGTATAAATAGAAAGTTGAGACGGATGCTAAAAATCAACACATTAACAGCATTTTGTCAGTTGTTTGTTAAAAGATTATTATTTTATTTGCACACTGCATAAAATGAATGCGTATTCTTGTAAAAGCAAATTAAATGGACCTTAGATAAATAATAGTGAAAACGAATTGTAATAAATGAAACCCCTGGCCGATACCGAACAAATGCTTGCTGATTTTGCGATCACGACCAATATACTTTGTGCGCTGAAAGTAAATGCTCAAATCCCGACTGATGACATTGAAGTACTCACCAACAATGGTTGTGTTACGCTTTGCGGAAACTTGCAATGGGATTTCCAATTGGGAATCGTACAAGGATTGGTTGAGAAAATGGCGGGAGTAAAGGAGTTCAAAAACTACATTGCTGTTAAGCCTCTGGTAGAAGGAAGATCCATCTGGTCCTTTTCAGCCAACTAAAGGCTTTTACCTAGTAAGTGTTCAATAAATTCTTGTCTTTCTCTTTCGAGAAATTTACAATAGCCGAACTCAGATCTGCTTTAATGACCCGTATAAAAGCTTCTATTAATTTATTACCCGTGCTATGTTTATTGGTAATAATATTGATGCCTCTTTCCGGTTCCGGAGATTCCAGTTGCCTGATAAACCCTTTCTGGTAATTCGAAAGCTGGGTAATAGCTAATTGAGGAAGCAATGCCATACCGCCATGTACTTTTACCACATTAATTAAGGTCTGGTAACAACCGCTTTCAAATATCAATCTCTTTTCCGGTGATAGTGGCCTGTTCTGTAAATAGAATAATTTCAAATAATCTACAAAAGGGTGCTCATTTTCCAATAACCATAAGCGGTTAATATCAATGTCACTGTAAAGTATTGTGTTCTTTTTTGAGAGTTCTTCTTTGTCGGAAACATACAGGTAGAACTTTTCCATAATGACTGAAACGTCATTTAACTGGTCATCCACTGTGGGAGCGGCCATAATTCCCAAATCCAGCCCCCCTGATTTTAATGTGGAAACAATATTCTTAGCCTCGGTTTCCACTATCCTGATCTTCAATTCAGGGTAATGGTCAAATAGTTTAGGCAAAATAATGGGTACTATATAAGTGGAAAGCGATGGAATGATACCGATGATCATTTCCTTCTTCACTTTTTCTTTGCCTTCATTCACAATATCTTTAAATCCTGCCGATTCAGCCAGAACGCGTTTTGCCTGTTCAATAACGCGCATACCAGTAGGCGTAATTTCCACCGGATATTTGCTGCGGTCGAATATTTTAATTCCCAGTTCATCCTCTGCTTTATTTATCATCATGCTGAGGGTAGGCTGGGTTACACAGCAGTTTTCTGCCGCCGTGGCAAAATGACGGTATTTTTCAACGGCTACTATGTACTCGATTTGTCTAAATGTCATGGTTATAGATACTATTTATGTGTTATAGATAAGTTAAATCAGTTTAAAAAAAATGAGCAATTGCAGTTCTTCATATTGCTCGTTCATGCTTGTCTACGGCTTTTCAGGGTATAAGTTACAGATTCCTGAAATGTAAAAACTGATAATTATCAGTCCATGTTATATGAGATAGACACTATCTATTTGATTGCTGATTTATTAAAGGGAATCTTTGTGTCGCCTAAGAGAAAATTAAAACAAAAACAAGCTGCCTTTTTATGAAAACAACTACAACGACTGTAAGTAAACAAGCGAAACTTATTATCTCTACGCTTATTTTATTAATTAGTTACAATGGTTTCTCACAAACCGGAAAACACACCAAATCTAAGCCTGCTGCGGGCTATGTGTCATCTTCGGATGTAAATCCTGATATAAAAAACATGCTTAATTACTATGATAAGCAGGTTTATTTTACCCAAAACAAGGGGCAATGGGATTCGAAGGTCCTGTATAAGGCTGATTTTCAATTAGGACAGGCTGTAGCTACCAAAGAAGGTATGATTGTAGGAACCTATGATCCTGCAAGTGTTAAGGCTGAGATGTCGCAGAGTATGAGGCAGGAAGAAGCGGTAAAGAACCACACCGCATTCACCGAAAAACCTGCCACCATAAAAGGAAATGGCTGGATGATGAACTTTCTGAACCACTCACCAGAAATGACCGTTACAAGTCAAATTAAACATAAGGATGTATTCAACTATATCTCTGCTTCCCAGGATAATTCAGATGTTTACAGCTACCAGGAAATCTGGTATAAAAACGTATACGACAATGTGGATGTTCGTTACTATCCGGCTAAAGACGGTAGCCTGGAATATGATATGGTTTGTAAGCCGGGTTTTGATAAAAACGCCATATCCATTCAAATGGATGGTATTTCAACCGTTGTTGTAAAAGATGATGGTTCTCTTGCATTAAAAACAAGCGTAGGCGAAATGAACCTCCCTACTCCAATTGCCTATCAAAACGTTGATGGCAAAAGAGTAAAAGTGGATGTGAAATATTCAGTTAGCCAAAACAATATAGTTACATTCAATATCGGAGAGTACGACAAATCTAAAACACTCCTTATTGACCCTATTGCATTGCGTTGGGCCACCTGGGTAAACAGTAACTCAACAGGAGCTAACCACGGACATGGTATCTGGATCGATCCTGCGGGAAATATTTATGTGGTTGCCCGTGTTGACGGTTCAACGAACATGATAACTACCGGTGCATTCGATGTTACCGCAAACGGAGGTATTGATTTAATTATTGGAAAATATACAGAGCCTGATTCAGTAGGTGGTTCGGGCGTTAGAGTATGGCAAACCTACGTTGGCGGTAGCGCCGATGATAACCCATACGCTTGCGAAATGGGCCCTGACGGCAACTTGTATATTACAGGGTATACTGCCAGTACCGATTTTCCTTTACTAGGCGGTTCCGCTTTCAGCGGAGCAAGCATAGATGACCGTGCTCAAGGCCCGAACAATATATTCATTATGAAAATTACACCTGACGGAAAATCTATCAAGAGTTCCGTTATAGGTGGAAATGGAAATGATGAGTCCTATGACTTGCGTTTCTCTTCTACCGGCGATGTTGTTATTTGCGGAAATACAACCAGTACAAACTTAGACAGTATATTCCCCGGTACCGGCGCAACCAATACCAACCATGGCAGCGTGGATGTTCTTATTTTCAAGATCAATTCGGATTTGAGCACCATTAAATGGATGAAAAATTACGGAGGCACGGGAATTGATGAGGCTACTATTATGCTCGACAACCAGGCGAACGATGATATTTATGTTGCAGGGTATACCACTTCAAGCAACTTCCCTACTACCAAGCCAAGACAATCTGCCTTAGGAGGTATTGAAAGCGGGTTTATTCAAAAGTTTAATTCCAATGGTGGCACAGTATGGTCATCCTATTATCAAGCCGGCCCCGGGCAAACGGCTCAAATTCTATGTATGGAGTTCAACACACTGAACGACCAACTTTATTTCGGAGGTATTACTTCCGGATTGAGTACAAACAATATTTCTTCTAAAGCTTACCAGAAAACCCCGGGTGGAGGAGCCAACGATTTCTTCGTTGCCAATATGGACACGGCCCAGAATTTTATTTCGGGCACCTACATTGGTGGTAACGGAAACGAAGTAAACATGATGGGTTTGAATACCGACTTGAATAACGACGTTTATATTTTTGGTTACACTACCAGTACAAACTTCCCTACCACATTCGGCGCATTGCAAACAACCAACCTGGGAAATGACAACAAAGTATTTTTAAAGTTCCATACAACGCTCGATTCATTAGATTTTAGTACTTATTACGGAGGTTCCGTTGATGATTACGATCCGGTTGGAGAACGTGGTATCAAGTTCTCGAATTGCCGTATTTATACCATCATCACTTCTGAGTCATCGGATATACCTTTAACAAAAGGCGCGCTTACTACAAGCAAATTAAGCTCTTCTTCTGTTTACGAACCGGGATTGGTTGTTTGGGCAAATCCTCCTGATCTGATAAACAATA
>DATHNK010000298.1:0-7276 GCA_035486075.1 Bacteroidia bacterium | reverse complement strand
CAGTTCATGCCGAACGCAGTGAGGAATCTGAAAGATATTATTAATTCTCAGCCATTATATTAGCAAAGAACACGGAGTAAATAGAGTTTCACAGAGTTCCAAATGCAAAATAACACTATCTTAGTTTTTGTATTTACCATATACTAATGAAATATGTGTTTATAGTTTTTCTTTTCGTTCTTCCGCTAATTACTGCTGAAGCCCAGGATACTATTGACAATAGCATTGACACTTCAAGGTATCCGAGGCATTCGCTATTGTATAATATGCGTTTTAAAGCGGACTCCATTGTTAAATCCATTTATGGAGAAAAGTTTTTCAATAGCCAGTTGAAATGGGACCAAAAAGATTCCTATTATTTTAATATTTATTCCAATGATGATGCATTGCCTTTCAAATGGCCCGATATGGATACAAATGTTTTACTCCGGAAAACAGAATTCAGTATCCGGTATGACATCTGTTATAGTTCAGGAATAATGAAAAGCGGCATACAGATCTTAATTGACGCTGCAGGAAACCTGCTACCCAGGCATGCCTGGATGAATTACAAGCAAAAAATATATACGCAGGGCTTTGAAAAAATTGACACGACCGATTCTGAATTTAAGTTGACGACCGAAGAAGCCATTCGGTTGGCTTGTAATAATGGACTACAGGCAAAAGATACCGCCAGGATTTACTGTAATCTTGTCTGGTACCCTGCCAATGACAGCACCACTACAATAGATAGCGGAAATTTTTATTTTGAAGTAGGTTACAACCCGGAATTTACCAAAGGGCAACGGAGAAGATTTCAGAAAGGGGATGAAGTGCAGTACTCCGATTATGTATGGCTATATGACCCCTGGACTAAAGAACTTGTCCGTAAAACTACCAACCGGTTAAATTTTAAAACTTCGAGGAGGTATTAGGGGGGTAGCAAAGGCGCAAGGGTGCAAAGGGATCTTATGAATGAACCATTTGTTCCTTTCAGGATAGAATTCTTCAAAAAAATGTACGTATCTTTGTATAAAATAAACTTACATGAGCGTAGTAGTTGTCAAAATGAAGAATGAGAAGAACACTTCTTTACTGAAGAAGTTCATCGCCATTTTACATGAAAAAGCAGAAATATTAAGTGATGAGGATTATAGAGATTCTATGTTTGCTAAACTGTTGGAAGAAGGTAGAAAATCCAAAACATTATCTCCGGCCCAGGCAAAAAAAGAATTAAAAAAGCGTGGAATTAATATTTAAGAATTCCTTTTACCGCGACCTTGACAGCATTGGGAGCAGGGCTCCAAATAAGGAAATTGAAAAACTCCTCCTTAAAATTTTGCAGGCACAAACTATTCCCTCTATTCCGGGGATAAAAAAACTCCGCCATACCAAACAATTTGAATACAAAATTGAACTCAAAGTCCAAACAAAAGTCTATTGGATTCTTTGCGATGCCTATTTTGACAAAATAGAATTAGTTCGCATCAAATCTGAAACATGGTGCAAAGCTAACTTGTAAATCAAGCACCCGCTACAGACGGGCGAAAAAATGCAGGGGGACTGATAGGGGCTAGCAAATTTTGTTAAATTGATAATATTTGTAAGTTTGCAAGACAAATCAATGTCCCATGAAAAAGCTATTTCTACTAATACCAATCTTATTAATAGGATGCAATATGGTGCAGGACAAACCCTGCTCAAGGCAAGATGTAAAAGACACAATTCTTTCATTATTTGCTAAGAATTCAATTAATTACTATAATAATGGGCGGTGGATAATTTATGATGATGTAATATCAGATTCAATTGTTGATATAACTTCTAATCCAGTCAATCAAAATACTTGCGGTTGTGAAGGCAATATTTATTACAGAAGGCTTTCCAAAATACATAGTAATAACCAAACGATTGAATTAAAGAGTTTAAGAACCCAATCTGAACTTAAATATAAAGAGTTTTCTAACCAATAAGTCCTTGACCGGCAAAATCGTCCAATGCAACCTGGGCTAGTTTGGCAAAGCGATAAAACAAAAGAACTAGCCAGAGAGGACCAAAAACTACGAGACAAAGAAGATTCAATAGAAAAAAACCCTGATAGCATTAATACTTATTTTAGTAAACAGTCTCTAAAATATGAAGTAAAAACAACTGATGATGGTAAAACATTAATCGAAATAATCAAATAACTTACTAATTAACCAATTTAAACAAAATAACATGAGTGAAATACACGGTATAGTACTTTACGACATTGAATTAGATGAATGTCTTAACGGAGTATGGACTAATCAGCATAATGAGGGTGTAATTTGCAATGAAATTGCAAAGAGGACTAACCCATCAGAAAAAAATAACGATGATGAAATTGCAGGGTTTTATAAATCTACTTACATTGAATTTGACAATAATATACATAATGGGACACTAACAATTGAACCCTTTGAAGGTGGGTATTCCTTTTTATGGAAATATGAAAATGGAAATACTTTTAAAGGAAAAGGGTACAGGATGAATACGCGACAAATTGCAGTTCATTATTCAATGGATTAAAAAATGAAATATTTAATCCATTAATATAGTTATCAAGTCTTTTTAACATCTTTTACCACTCTCCCCTATTTTTCATATCTTTGTATAACTATCTTTGTACTTCTTCGTTAAAGATAAACGGAGGATACTTTAAACCCACAGAACTATACTATAAGTTTACTAAAGCCTACAAAACCCGAAACTGCATAAGAGAGTTTTTATGCGATGCCTTCTCCGCCAGCTGGTGGAAAGGGAAAGGTAAGGGTCGAGCGGGCTTCGTGGATTATTTACTAACTTTATAAACTTAAAACTGTATGAACATGGACAAAATCAGTATCCTTTGGGCCGACGACGAAATAGATCTTCTCAAACCCCATCTCTTATACCTTTCCGATAAAGGTTTCAATGTTAAAACCGTTACCAATGGCAACGATGCGGTGGATGAGTTTGGTAAAGCGGCGTTCGACCTGGTGTTCCTCGATGAGAATATGCCCGGCCTTTCCGGTTTGGAAACGCTTGGTAAAATAAAGAATCTGAACCGCAATGTTCCTATTATAATGATAACGAAGAGCGAGGAAGAAGCCATTATGGATAACGCCATAGGCTCCCAGATCTCCGATTATCTTATTAAGCCCGTTAATCCGGGGCAGATCTTGCTTTCTATAAAGAAGAATATTGACAAGAACAGGCTCATTAGCGAAAAGACCACGAGCAACTACCAGCAGGATTTCCGCAATATAAGCATGTCGCTATCTGATAACCTAAGCATTAAGGAATGGGAAGACGTTTATAAAAAACTGATATTCTGGGAATTGGAACTGGAAAAATCGGGCGATCCTGGTATGAAGGAAATCCTTTCCATGCAGAAGTCGGAAGCTAATACCTTGTTCAGCAAGTTTATTGAAAAGAACTATACCAACTGGTTCAAACAAGGTGCCAGGGATGTCCCTACCCTATCGCATACACTACTCAGAAACAAAGTGTTGCCTAGTTTAGATAAGGAGAGTCATCCGGTGTTCCTTGTAGTGATAGATAACCTGCGCTACGACCAATGGAAACTCTTGCAACCTGTTATAGAGGAAGATTTTAAAGTGGAAAAGGAAGAAATGTACTTTGCCATTCTGCCAACCTGCACACAATATGCCCGCAACTCCCTTTTTGCAGGACTTATGCCATCAGAAATTGAAAAAATGTATCCGGGAAAATGGCAGAACGACGAGGATGAAGGCGGTAAAAATCTGCATGAAGCCGAGTTTTTAGAAGGGCTCCTGAGACGTGCCGGTAAAGACGTTAAGTTCTCCTATAATAAGATCACCAATTTTGAAGCCGGAAAGCGTTTGGCCGACAATATACATAGCCTTGCAGCAAACAATAAGCTGAATGCCATAGTCTACAACTTTGTAGATACCCTTTCGCATGCCCGTACCGAAATGGAAGTGATACGTGAGTTAGCCAGCGACGATTCAGCCTACCGTTCCCTTACCCTCTCCTGGTTCCAACACTCCCCTTTGCGCGATATTATAAAGAATATCAGGGCCGTAGGCGGTAAGTTGTTCATTACGACCGACCACGGCACTATTAAAGTGGGGGAACCTTCCAAGGTTATCGGCGATAAAAACACTACTACCAACCTGCGCTATAAGCAAGGCAAGAGCCTTACATACCAGGCCAAGGATGTATTTATGCTTAAAAATCCTGCCGATGCATTCCTGCCACGTACACATGTAAGCAGCATATTCCTGTTTATCAAGGAGAATAAGTTCTTCGCTTACCCGAATAACTTCAACCACTATGTAAGTTATTACCGGAATACCTTTCAACATGGCGGCATTTCGTTGGAAGAGATGATAATACCTTTTGTAGCTTTGTCACCAAAATAATAGCTAGTCATGAGGTTGCTTTGTACTGTTCATAAGGAGGAAGAATTAGAGCGGGCGGCGCAGGTTTTACTGGAGGTTTTTAAGAACACTAGGGTGTTCATATTTTCAGGTGCCCTTGGCAGTGGTAAAACCACCTATATTAAGTATATTTGTAAAGTATTAGGGGTACAGGCCGGAACCAGCAGTCCAACCTTTTCATTGGTGAACGAATATGAGTGCGCCGATGGCTCAGTGGTCTTTCATTTCGACTTTTACCGGGTAGAGGATATTCAGGAGGTTTACGATATCGGGTATGAAGAATATTTTTATTCAGGGCATTACTGCTTTATAGAGTGGCCCGAAAAAATACCGGGGCTTGTGCCAAAAGATGCGGTGGAAATAATGATAGACGTTAAGGAAAACGGAGACAGGGAACTATGGGTGAAAAAGATAATATAACAATGCCTTTCGTCATTGCGAGGAACGAAGCAATCTCTTTAAATACAGAGATTCCTCGCTTCGCTCGGAATGACAGCAGGTCTTCCTTTGGAAGGGGAAATGGTGGCGCGGGCTTCACCCGCGCCACCATTTCCCCGAATAACTTGGGGGCATTGTCATTCCGAATGGAGCAAAGCGGAATGAGGAATCTCTATAGTAATTGGGATTGCTTCGTTCCTCGCAATGACGGACCACCCCAAACCCCTAACGGGGCTTTGAATAATGACCAGTCGGGCTCATACCAAAAGCAATACTTCTTCTCAAACGTCTTATAATAACCTGTACTAAACCCCAAACACGCATGAAACAATGAGTACTTACAAAGATGTAATGAGAACATTAACTAAGGGTGCCCTTGCAACCCAGGAGGAAATGTTGGAAGTGGCCCATAAAAAGGGTAGCCTCACCATTGGTATCCCTAAGGAGATATCGTACCAGGAAAACCGTATTGCGCTTGTTCCCGATGATGCTGCCTTGCTGGTGGTTCACGGGCATAAGGTGGTAGTGGAAACCAATGCCGGCAAGAACGCCCACTTTGAAGATACCGATTTCAGCGAAGCCGGATGCCAGATTGCCTATGGCGCAGGTGAGGTTTATAAGTCCGATGTAATTTTAAAGGTTACTCCACCACTTATTACTGAAATAGAAATGATGCACCCCGGGCAGACACTTATTTCCGCCCTGCAGCTTTCAGTTCAGCCTAAAGACTTCCTGAAATATTTGATGGAGAAAAAAATAAACGCCATAGCCTTCGACTCGTTGCGCGATGAAGCAGGGATATTTCCCGTTATCCGATCTATGAGCGAAATTGTGGGTGGCACATCCATCTCCATTGCGGAAGAATATTTAAGTAACGTACACAACGGCCCCGGACTTATCATGGGTGGTGTATCAGGTATAGCGCCAACGGAAGTTGTTATTCTGGGAGCCGGAACCGTTGGAGAATTTGCTGCCCGTGCCGCATTGGGCCGCGGAGCCATTGTTAAAGTATTCGATAATTCCATATACAGGCTAAGAAGATTACAGGTTATGTTAGGCACAAGGGTATTCACTTCTACCATTCGTCCGCGTGTACTGGCCCGCCACCTTAAAGGAGCCGATGTAGTTATCGGGGCCATTCGTGCCGAAGCCGGCATCACTCCAATGGTTGTTACAGAACAAATGGTGAGTGACATGAAGGTCGGCTCTGTAATAGTAGATGTAAGTATTGACCAGGGCGGCTGTTTTGAAACATCACATGTTACCAATCATGGAGAACCCGTTTTCCGTAAACATGGAGTAACCCACTATTGCGTTCCGAATATTGCATCGCGCGTTTCCCGGACAGCCTCCATTGCCTTCAGTAATATTTTCACTCCCATTTTGCAAAAGGCCGGTGATGTTGGCGGATTTGAAAGTTTAATCAAAAAAGATAAGTACCTGCGAAACGGCGTATATATATACAGGGGAATATTGACAAGTAAATATTTGGGCGAAACTTATAATATTCCTTATAATGATATTGAACTATTAATTATGAACAATCAGTAGTGTTGAAAAATCTTCATAACTCTTAGAATCCTTTATTGGTATGGATTTACGGAGGGTTGTTAATAAAGGTGTTAAAAACTATAAAACATATACCCGTCGATAAAAAAGGTGAGAACATAGATTTGCAGATACGTTTTCAAAATGACAAAAAAATAAATCTGACACTAAACTTTTTTCGATATGGCGCAAAATACTCTAAACAAAACAAAAACAATGCTTGATGCAGATGAAATAAAAAAAGCATCTACCAAATACTTCGGCGGAGATGAGCTGGCTGCATCTACCTGGGTAAATAAATATGCATTGCGTGATAAGAACGGAAACGTTCTGGAAAAAACTCCGGATGATATGCACCACCGTATGGCGCGTGAATTTGCCCGCAAAGAAAAAGAATACGCTGAAATATCAGCTATGAATGGTGCATTTTTACACCTCTCTGATTATGGACAAAAAAGGGAATTCCTTTCCGAAGAAAAAATATTTGACCTGTTCAAAGACTTTAAATATGTAATACCACAAGGAAGCGTAATGTTCGGACTTGGCAACAAGCACGTGATCGCCTCCTTATCTAATTGTGTTGTATTACCTGAGATATATGATTCTTACGGAGGTGTTATGTACACCGATCAGCAATTAACCCAGCTATTTAAAAGACGTTGCGGTGTAGGTATCGATATTTCTACGCTTCGTCCTTCCGGTTGCATTGTAAATAATGCCGCAGGAACAACCACCGGCGCTGTTTCCTTTATGGAACGTTTCTCTAACACCACACGCGAAGTTGCGCAAAACGGAAGAAGAGGTGCATTAATGATCACCATTGATATAGCACACCCGGATGTGGAACAATTCGTAACTATTAAGCAAGACCTGAGCAAAAT
>DATHNK010000297.1:0-4418 GCA_035486075.1 Bacteroidia bacterium | reverse complement strand
GGTAAAACGGGCAGAGGATTGATTGAATAGAGATGAGAGTGGCAAATTAAATTGCGCGAAAAAGATTTGACTTTAACCTTAGTAGAACAAGCGCTACCCCTTCCTAACCTTATTAATAAGGTTAAAATTCAATTTGGAGTTTCATTTTCTACTAAGGTTTTAATTCAACTCAAAATAATTGCAACATCCAGAAAAATAATTAATATCTTTACCTATCTTAAGCAATTATATGATTACGCCAACCGAAAGAAATAAAATAACTAAAGTTATTCTCACTACACAGGACGAAGACGTTATTAGAAAAATAGAATCAATAATCTTTCCGGAACAAGTTTCAAAGTCAAAGAAAGGCAGGAAAGAAGAGAAGGAGTCTTTACTTGACTGGAATGAGATTCCCGATAAAATTAAAAAATCTATTGAAATAGGTTTGAAACAAGCAAAAGCAGGCCAAACATTATCTCACAAAGAAGTAATGAAAAAGTATAAAAAATGGCTAAAGAAGTAATTTGGTCGAACGAGGCGATAAAGAGTTTTGATGATGTTATAAGTTACCTTAAAGAAAACTGGACTGCAAAGGAAATAGATAATTTTATTTTACAAACAGATGCCGCAATAGATTTGATTTCCGAATTTCCGTTCATCTTTAAGAAATACAATAAACATAATATTCGGACGGCATTAATTACAAAGCACAACTTACTAGTTTACAAAGTATATAGTAGCCATATTATTGTTTTGAATTTTTGGGATACCCGGCAAGATCCAATAAAATAGAAGATCTATTTTATTTCAATAACCTGAGGGAATGCTTCCATGTTATTTATTGCTGGGAGGGCCTTTTTTCAAAAAACCATACTCTTTCTTTTCCAATAAAAACTCCATAATTTGTTTGGGCAATTCCAAGGGCGACAAAGCTGCTTCAATTGCGTTCGTCAAATTCATTTCATTCGCTTCATCCCTATCATTCTTGTAAATAACCACCATTTTAAAAGTGGCCTTGGGTTTATCATATTGCTCCAGTATTTTTTTATAAGCTTTAGCGGCAATTAGTTTTTCCAGCGCTTCATCTTTAGCGGTTCCGGTTTTACGAAAAGTTATAGCCGATACAATCCCGAGTGGCTCATTCCAACTGTCGCTGTTGAGTGTTTTGCCAAGCAGGTTTTCATCATCCGGCGATGCATAAAATATTTGCACCGCAATGGCTTGCCGGAGTGAAAGGGAACGGAATTTATCAGTCATAGAGATGAATTATAGAAAGAGTTAAAACCAAATATATGCAAAGTTAGGGAGTCCCAAATTGCCTTTACGGGATTTCAACTCTGTGTGACTCTGTTTGCTTTGTGGCCTCTGTGTTAAAAAGAACATATCTTTAACAGAGAGCGCACAGAGTTACAAGAGATTCACAGAGACTTTTTTACTTCTCCACAACCAATTTCCCTTCTCCAACCAACTCTCCGGTTTCAGTTAATACCCGGTAGAAGTAAGCGCCGCCGGGTTGTGAACCAATGTCAATTTCATAGTCATGCTGAACTTGCTTCAGGGTCTCTTCACGCACTTTCTCTCCAAGCACATTATAAATTTCAATTTTTGAGGACACAAAATTTTGTGTCCCTACAGGTGTAAACGTAAATATGCCTGTAGATGGGTTGGGGTAAACAGAAATGGAAGTGAAAGGAGTAGGTTTTAAATTATTAATGGACGTTGTGATATCTGAAAGATTAAAACTGAAGACAACACCAGCATCATAAGTTCCCCCTCTTGGGGTCATTCCATATAATATATCTCCTGAAATACTCAATGAGCCGTATGGTGATATGCCATTTGAAAAATTAAAATCATATAGATCATTATATCCACCACCATTTGTATCTAAAGAAAAAATACACCCATAAAGGTTTGCACCTCCACCCGCTGTCATGCCATAAAGTTTACGCCCCGATAGTAATATTGAAGCCTCGGGAGTTCTTCCATTTGCACCATTAAAATCGAGCAAATCTTTGTAACCACTTCCATCCGTATGTATAGAAAAAACACACCCAAGGCCGCTATGCCCTCCTTCATCGGTCATGCCGTACAACACATTTCCTGAAAGCGCCAATGTCCCACCAGGGGTTGAACCATTAGCGGTATTAAAATTTAGCATATCTGTATATCCACTACCATTTGTGTCTACAGAAAATACAACACCTGAATCGTTTGTTCCTCCATTAAATGTCATCCCATATAATTTATTACCTGAAAATATCACATCACCCGGCGGGGTTGAGCCACCTATTCCGGTAAAATCATAAATATCTTTATATCCACCCCCATTTGTATCTATAGAGAAAATACATCCATAATGGTGAGCACCGCCTTTTTCGGTTGTGCCGTAAAATTTATTCCCATAGAGGGTTAAATCGCCATAGGTGCTGTTTCCATCCGGCCCGTTAAAATCAAACCTGTCTGTAAACCCGCTTCCATTTGTATCTATAGAAAAAATTAAACCGCTATCATTTAGTCCCCCAACCCCAGCCATCCCAAATAACTTATCGCCCAAAAGTGTTAATGAGCCCGAGGGATACCCACCGTTTGTCATATTAAAATCTAATAAATCTTTATATCCGTTTCCATTCGTATCTAATGAAAAAATGCATCCAATACCATTCGCTCCACCTTCTCCTGTCATCCCATACAATTTACTCCCCGAAGGCATAATATCATTACCATAGGGACGGCCTCCGGCTGTATCGTTGAAATTATGCAGCACCCTATATTGTCCCTTCCCCACTCCTATCCCCAAACAAAGGATTGAAAAAATTACAAGTTTTATTTTTTTCATGCTTTTAATTTTTTATACTCCATTGAATAACAAAGATATAAAAAATACAAAGCCGGAATATCCTTTCATGTTTTGGGTGCCGGGAACGGTTTGAAACCATTCCCTACAATTTTTCATTATATCCGCAGGTAGGGAACGGTTTGAAACCGTTCCATTAACATATTCACAACCAATACTATTCACATAACCTTGAATTTCGTACCTTTGCACCCTCAAAATTGAGACCAATGAAGAGATTGTTTTTAGTTTTTATCTGTTCTGCAACTATGCTGCTGGCGTATTCCTGCCATAATAAGGATGCGGCTAACGATGCTGCTTCAACCGACCCGAATAAGTTATCTCAAAACCTGGTGAACATACCTGCTTCTGCCAATGGTACTACAAACGGCAAACTACCAAAACTTGTTTTTTCCGATACCAATCATGATTTTGGAACCATTACCGCGGGAGATAAGGTTTCCTGTGCTTTTGTATTTAAAAACGAAGGCGAGGGCGATCTTATCATTACCAGCGCGGCAGCCAGTTGTGGCTGTACCAAGCCTTATTACCCCAAAGGAGTAAAACATCCGGGCGATACCGGCACAATTAGTGTTACCTTTGACAGCAGCAATAAACAGGGCAAAGTGGTAAAAACCATCACCCTTACATCGAATAACCAGCCTAACTTCAGATACTTAACCATAACCGCAAACATTCAACCCTCTAACAACTAAACAAACCTATGCTTTTACATTCCGTGCTTCTTATGGCCCCACAACCCGGACAAAACCCGATCATCTCGTTTCTCCCGATCATTCTTATTATTGTGGTGTTCTACTTTTTCATGATACGCCCACAAATGAAAAAACAAAAAGACCAGAACAAATTCCGTACTGAACTTAAGAAGGGCGACAAGATCGTTACCATTGCCGGAATACATGGCAAAATAGCCGAGGTTCAGGATAAGACCTTCATTATGGAAATAGAAGGCGGCGTAAGAATGAAGATCGAAAAAAGCGCGGTATCTATGGAAAGCTCCATGGCGCTTAATAAGGCTGAATAAATCTGTTGAGCGGTGAAAGCATCGCTGCTGAAACTACAACGGCGCAAAACGCGGCCTGAAAAAGGACCCAAGTCCAATTACAGGATCGCGGTGTTCTCTGTATGCCTGCTTATTTCCGCCGGATTCTGGCTGATGAATATGCTTTCAAAAAAATATACCGAATCGATCATTTTTTATATCCAGTACGAGCATTTGCCGCAATCGGGAAACCGCATCAGCGCTACCGATACCATGCGGATAAAAGTAAATATGAATGGCTACCGTGTGCTGGGTTATAAATTCGGGGTGCTGGACAGGTTCATTAAAATCGACGCAACCCAGTTCCGGCACAGGGACAACATGTATTTCTACACCCTGTCGAACAGGCTTCATGCCGAAAAAATAGAAGAGCAACTGGGCGAAGAAATAAAAGTGCTCGATATAGCGCCCGATACGCTTTACATAAGGCCCACCAACGCACCCATACCCGATAAAAGCTGATGCTGAAGGTCGGGGTGACAGGCGGCATTGGTAGCGGCAAATCCACAGTTTGCAAGTTATTCAAATGCCTTGAAG